>CAITEF010000253.1 GCA_903891315.1 uncultured Rhodospirillales bacterium
ACCGGGCTGGGGCCGATTGAATCAGGGGCCTCCGCCAGCACGTTGGAGCAAACCAGCACGATGCATCTGCCCGGCATCATCAGCTCCGATCAGGGCCAAGCCTTGCGACGTGGCGAGAAAGCGCCGGATGGCAACCAGGTCTCGCTCGACCAGCAGATGGAACGGATCGCCGAGACTGACAGCCAGCACGAGGCAGTCTCGGCTATCTATATGAAATATATGGGCATGTTCCGCACCGTGCTCGGCAAGTAACCAGGGAGGCTCGCGATGGATTTGGAAAAGGCGCTCGATATCTCCGCCAGCGGCATGCAGGCGCAGACCACGCGGCTGCGGGTGATCGCCGAGAACCTCGCCAATCAGGACACCACCGGTGCCACGCCGGGGGCCAACCCGTATCGGCGCAAAACGGTGAATTTCGTCAATCAGATCGACCGCGCGACCGGTGTCGATCAGGTGAAGGTCAAAAAAGTCGGCACCGACCCTTCGGCGTTTCCGCAGCGCTACGACCCATCCAATCCGGCGGCGGACGCGAAGGGCTATGTGTCGACGCCCAACGTGAATTCCTTCGTCGAGGTGATGGACATGCGCGAGGCGCAGCGTTCCTACAGCGCCAATCTGCAGGCGATGCAGGTCACCCGCAGCCTGCTGACGCGCACCATCGCAATGCTGAAATAAGGGGGCAGCGATGGCGGTTGGCGCGGTCTCTCCCGGCGTTGCGCTGCAGGCCTATCGCGCCATGCAGCAGGCTGGTGACGCGGCGGGTGGCGGCGCGATTGGGGCAGCGGTGGCACCGGATTTCGGCCGGGTCCTCACCGGCGCGCTGCAATCGGCTGTCGATCAGAGCAGTGCGGCCGAGGTGCAGTCCAAGGCTGCGATTTCCGGGCACGGCAATCTGCTCGACGTGGTCACCGCCGTCTCGCGTGCCGAACTCTCGCTGCAGACCACCGTCGCCGTGCGGGACCGGGTGGTGCAGGCCTACCAGGACATCATGCACATGACGATTTGAGGACCGCATGCAGGAAACCGACCTTGCCCAGCTGTTGCGCGAAACCTTTCTTGTCCTGCTCAAGCTCGGCGGCCCGGTGCTGGCGGCGGGGCTGGTGGTGGGCGTGGTGATGTCGCTGGTGCAGGCGGTGACGCAAATCAACGAACCGGCTTTGGCCTTCGTGCCGAAAGCGGCTGCAATTGCGGGCACGCTGGTGCTGGCGGGGCCGTTCATGCTGGCGACGTTGCGCGATTACACCACGCTGTTGTTCGACCGTCTGATCCAGGTCGGTGGCGGGTGAGCGCCGATCCGGCCGCAGACCTGCTCGCATTGCTGCCGCAATGGAGTTTCGCGGGAATGCTGGTCTTCGCCCGGCTCGGGGCGGCGATGATGCTGCTGCCCGGTGTGGGGGAGGCAGAGACGCCGCCGATGATCCGCCTCGGCTTTGCCGTGCTGCTCACCGCCCTCGTGCTGCCCGGCCTTGTGGGCGTGATTCCGAAGCAACCTGAGTCTCCGCTGATTTTAGCGGCTTTGTTGGCCAAAGAGATCGCCATCGGCCTCTGGTTCGGCTGGCTGGTACGGCTCCTGCTGGTCGCGTTCGGCATGGCCGGACAGATCATCGCGGGCGCCGCCGGGATGACCAACGTGGTGCAGCCCGATCTGATGCTGGGGGCCGGCAGTGCCGCACTGTCTCGCCTGCTCGGCCTAGCCGCACCGCTCCTGCTGCTCGCCAGCGGATTGTGGGCGGCCCCGATTGAGGCGCTGTTTGGTCTCTACACGCTGCTGCCGCCTGGGGATCTGCTGCAGGCAGGCGATGCCGCGCAATCGACGATTCAGGCGGTGGGTGAGAGTCTGGCACTGGCATTGCGGCTGTCCGGGCCGTTCCTGCTGGCGGGATTGGTGTTCCACACCGGCTTGGCACTGATGGGGCGGCTGGTGCCGCATCTGCAACTGCATTTCGCCTCCGCCCCCGGCCAATTGCTTGGCGGGATCGCATTGCTTGGGCTGTTGGCGCCCTTCCTGATTGATCGCTGGCTGGACGCCGCACGAGCCACGCTGGCCGCCCTGCCGGGACATTGAGATGGCGGGTGACAGCGAGCGGGAAGATCGCACAGAAGCCGCCTCGGCCAAGCGTTTGCTGCGCGCGCGCGAGGATGGGCAGGCGCCGCTGTCACGCGAAGCTGCGGGGCTTGCGGTGCTGGCGGCGGCGACCGCGCTGGTGATGCTGGTGCTGCCGGTCGCCATCCAGCGCGAAGCCGCGAATTTGGCGCGGTTGCTGGAAAACACGGCGGGGTTTGACGCGGCATCCTCGGTCCGATTGGCGGCCATGGCCGGGCTCGATCTGCTCTGGCCGTTCGCCGCGGCGGCGATCCTGGCGGCTTCGGCATCGGTGTTCGGACAGACGCGGTTTTTGTTGCGCCCTCAGGCCATGCGACCGGATGTCTCGCGCATCGACCCGCGCGCCGGGCTGGCACGGCTGTTCGGTGCCGAGAAGCTGATGGACACCGGGCTTGCGGTCGCCAAGATCGGCGTGATGGGATTCCTCGCCTGGGGCGTGCTGCGCGGCATGCTGCCGATGCTGCCGAGTATGCTGTCATTCTCTCCCGGCGGCCTCGCCACAATTTTGCAGGAGCAGCTGGTTGCCATCGCAACAGCGGTTTTAACGGTCCAGGCGGTGGTGGCGGGCGTCGATATACTGCGCACGCATCTGCGTTTTCACGGCTCTTTGCGGATGACGCGGCAAGAAGTGCGGGATGAAGCACGCGAGAGCGAGGGCGATCCGCATGTCAAATCCCGCATCCGGCAGATCCGCCAGCAACGCGCCAAACGACGGATGATGGCCGCGGTGCCGAAGGCGACGCTGGTGGTCACCAACCCGACCCATTACGCCGTGGCGCTGGCCTATGCGCGCGGCCAGGGCGGTGCGCCCCGCATCGTCGCCAAGGGCGTGGACGAGGTGGCCGCCCGAATCCGCGCGGTGGCAAAGGAGGCTGGCGTGCCGTTGGTCGCCAACCCGCCGCTCGCCCGCGCGCTGTATCCGCTGCCGCTCGATGCTGAAATCCCGGCCGAGCATTTCAAAGTGGTGGCCGAGTTGATCGCGTATGTGTGGAAACTGCGCCCGACAAGGCGGGGCGTGCGATGATCACGCGGCTCTGGCGCTGGCTGTGCGCGAAATTCACCCCAAAATCCCCGCTCGACCGATTGGCCGATCTCTCCGACCCGCTGGCCGCCCTCACCCTGGATGACGCCGCCGGCCCCGCCTGCGCCATCGATTCGGACGGGATGGTGCTGCGCAGCAACGCCGCTCTGGCGGTGCTTTGCCAATCCCGTCCACCGCCGAAAGGCAGTTCCGCCGCCCTGCTCTTCCCACCCGGATTGCGCAAGACCGCCTGGGAAGCACTGCAGACGCCAGGGACCGGCAGTTTCATCTCTGCGTTGTCACTGGCCGAGGACGCGGCGGTGCGGGTGGTGGTGCTGCGGCTGCCGGGCGGCGGCGCGGTGTTGCGCTTTGTCGATCTCAGCGAACAGCGTCAGTTGGAGGCTCGGCTGGCGCACAGCCAGAAGCTCCAGGCCACCGGCCAGCTTGCGGGCGGCATTGCGCATGATTTCAACAATCTGCTCACCGCCGTGCTCGGTGCAGCTGACGGCATCATCGCGCGTGAACCGCCGGGTGAGACGCATGAGGACGCCGTGCAGATCCGCGCCAGCGCCCAGCGCGGTGCCGCCCTGGTGCGCCAACTTCTCGCCTTCGGTCGCCAGCAACGGCTGGAGCCACGGGTGATCGCGGTCAACGACGCCATCGAGGATGTCTGCGGCCTGCTGCGACGCCTGCTCGGCGGGAAAATCCGCCTGTTGCTCGCCCTCGAACAGCAG
>CAITEF010000254.1 GCA_903891315.1 uncultured Rhodospirillales bacterium
GGAGTCGAACATCCTGAGGCAATCGAAGCTGACTATCAAATGAAGGATGGCATGCTTGTTTTGGATATGCAGGCGCCATTGGTCGGATATGCACTAAGAAGATGGGCAGTAGATTGCACACCGAGGCATGGACTGGATCCCAAACAACATCACCTTTATCTTAAGAATCCTCAAACCTTGTACGGCGTTGAAAGTGCAGCGCTGGCACCGGGTTACACAGTTGGCAGGGCTGATTTATGAATCAGAAAAGCACACTTACTGAATCATTTCTTAAACGTGTG
The DNA here is from genome assembly GCA_903891315.1 of uncultured Rhodospirillales bacterium. Classification (GTDB taxonomy): domain Bacteria; phylum Pseudomonadota; class Alphaproteobacteria; order Acetobacterales; family Acetobacteraceae; genus CAIQQQ01. Next base: position 282 of record CAITEF010000254.1, read on the forward strand.
GTCGCTGAAGATTTTGGCACTATAAACATTCGGCGCGACAACAGCGATAGGAAGATGCAATGAGTGCAGAAAAAGAAAAAGCTATTCCAATCAACACTGATCGACTTCCCAAAATTGGTGAAATGGTCCTTGTTAGATCTAGACGTTGGCTTGTAGAGGAAGTTGTTGAGCCCAAAATAGCAGGACATTCTGCTGTTGTTAGATTGGCTTGCGCAGATGATGATGCTCAGGGTCAGGCACTTGAAGTATTTTGGGACTTCGAGATCGACCGGCAGATCTTCGAGGAGGAAGGCTGGAAAGATCTTGCAGCGAAAGGATTTGATGAGCCGCGCCAGTTCGCAGCGTTCCTGCACACACTGCGCTGGAACTGCGTCACCGCAACGGACCCGAATCTTTTCCAAGCACCGTTCCGGGCCGGGATCAAGATCGATGCCTATCAGATGGAGCCGCTGCGCAAGGCGCTGCGCCTGCCCCGTGTAAATCTCTTCATCGCCGACGACACTGGCCTGGGCAAGACCATCGAAGCGGGCTTGATTGCGCGTGAGCTTCTTTTGCGCAAGAAGGCCAAGACCATCGTGGTGGCTACGCCGCCATCGGTGATCGAGCAGTGGAAGGCCGAGTTGGAAGAGCGCTTCGGTCTCGTCTTCGAGATTCTCGACCGCGCCTACCTTGCCCGGATGCGCCGGGAGAGGGGCTTCGGCGTCAATCCCTGGCGCACGCACAGCAGGTTCCTCGTATCCCACAACCTGTTGATCGACGCGGCATACGCAGACCCGATGCGCGAATGGCTCGGCCCGCTTCTGCCAGGCAGCCTGCTGATCCTCGATGAGGCGCACCACGCCGCCCCATCCAGCGGTGGCCGATATGGCATCGAAACAAAGTTCACCCGAGCCATTCGGGACCTGAGCGCCCGCTTCGAGCATCGCCTCTTTCTGTCGGCGACACCTCATAACGGCCACTCGAACAGCTTTTCCACCTTGCTGGAGATCCTCGACCCGTACCGCTTTACCCGCGGCGTGAAGGTCAGGGGCAAGAAGGCGCTGGACGAAGTGATGGTCCGGCGGCTCAAGGAAGACATCCGCGAAGTTCAGGGTGGCTTTCCTGTGCGCAAGATCGTGCGAATTGGCATTGATGGGCTTCCGCCGGACGCGCCCGAACTGGCCTTGTCGCGGTTGTTGGACGAGTACCGCACTGCGCGGGAGGAGCGGTTAACCGCCACCAGCCGACGCGCCCAGGCGGCAGCTGGCCTGCTTATCGTCGGCCTTCAACAGCGCCTGCTGTCGTCCATCGACGCCTTCGCTCGCAGCCTCAAGGTTCACAGAGCCACGGTCGAGCGGCAGTGGCAGCGCGTCCAGGGCGGTGCGCCGGTGAAGTCGACTAACGGTGCAGCCGACTCGAGCCTCTTCGCCGTCGCCCCGGACGCTGATGATGAACGGGGTGGGTGGACGCCCGAAGAGCTCGAGTCCGACGAAGCGGCCCAAATCGAGGCCATCACCGCCGAGGCAGAAGGCGAAGTGTCCGACGGCGAGCGCGCGAAACTGCTTTGGCAGCGTGAGCAGGCGTTGTTGGATCGGATGCAGGACATCGCCGAAGGGGCGCGGCACCTGCCAGACGCCAAGATGCGCCGCCTAGTCGACTGGCTCCGGGAGAACCTTTGCCAGGGTATGCCCATCTTTGGCCAGCAGCCTGGTGGGCTGCCAGCGAGTTGGAACAACAGACGCGTCTTAATCTTCACCGAGAACCGTGAGGGCACAAAGAGCTACCTAAAAGCCATACTGGAGCAGGCTATTGAGGGCACCGATCGTGCCGATGAACGCATAGAGGTTATCGACGGCCTGACCGCCGGCGCCCGCCGCAAAGAGATCCAGCGCCGATTCAATACCGACCCCGCGCGGGACCCGCTCCGCATACTGCTGGCTACCGATGCTGCGCGCGAGGGCTTGAACTTCCAAGCTCACTGCGCCGATCTTTTCCACTTCGACCTGCCCTGGAATCCGGGCCGTATCGAGCAGCGAAACGGCCGGATCGACCGCAAGCTCCAGCCCGCCACCGAGATTCGCTGTCACTACTTCGTCCTGCCGCAGCGGGTTGAGGACCGTGTGCTCGAGGTACTCATCAAGAAGACAGAGACGATCAAGCGCGAACTCGGCAGCCTCTCCAAAGTCATCGACGACGACATCGAACGCCGTCTTGGACAAGGTATCCGGCATCGTGATGCCGACCAGCTGGCTCGCGCGATCGACGGCGCCGATCTGGACGCCGACCGCAAGCGAATTACCGAAGAAGAGCTCGAGACAGCGCGCGACCGGCGTGAGGACCTGAAGCAGCAGATCGAACGTTGTCAGAGCCTGCTGGACGCCTCGCGCACCTGGGCCGCCTTTGAGGCGCCGGCGTTCAGGGACGCGCTGTCGTGCTCCCTTGCACTGCTAGGCGCGGACCCTCTGAAGTTCTCCCTCGATGCCAATGGCCGCGAGGTCTGGCAGTTCCCTCAGCTGGACCGCCGTGCGCAGGCCGACCAGAGCTGGACGGCCACCCTGGATTCGCTTCGATCCCCCCGCAAGCAAGACCAAAAATTGGCGGACTGGCGTCGAGAGGCCCCGATCCGGCCCGTGGTATTCGAGGATGCCGGTGTGCTCTCGGAAGATGCCGTCCACCTCCACCTTGACCAGCGCGTCGCGCAGCGTCTGCTGGCCCGCTTCCGTTCGCAGGGCTTCATCCACCACGACCTCTCCAGAGCCTGCCTGGCGCAATCGGCCGATGCGGTACCCCGGGTGGTGCTACTCGGGCGCCTGTCGCTTTATGGTCGTGGCGCCGAGCGCCTGCACGAAGAACTGGTGCCGCTCGCCGCCCGCTGGGTTGAACCCTCTCAACGCAAGGGGCCGCTCACAGCCTATGCGCGTGAGGCCGAAACCAAGACGCTAGAGCTTCTGGAGAAGTCCATCACTGAATCTTCGCAGCACATGCCCAACGACGTGATCCAGTCGAGGCTTCTGACTTCGGCTGCGCGCGATATCGGCGAACTGCTACCCCAGCTCGAGCCGCGCGCCAAAGAACTGGCTGCCCTGGCGGTAGAGCGGCTTCACAAGCGTGGCGAAAGAGAGGCTGCTGACCTCACCGAGACCCTTCAGCGCCAACGAGACCGTGTGCGCCAGGAACTCGTCCGAAACGAGGGCGAGTTCCAGCAGCTTACGCTGGGCTTCGACGAGGACGAAAAGCGGCAACTCGAATCCAACATGCGTTCTTGGCGCGTTCGGCTCGACCAGTTCGACCGGGAGCTTACGCAAGAGCCACAGCGCATCCAGGACTTCTACGAGGTGCGCGCTCAGCGGATTGAGCCTGTCGGGCTGGTGTACCTCTGGCCGGAGTCCAACTGATGGCCGCGATGAAACTTGACCCCGCCATCGTCGCCCACCTAGAGTGGATCGGCTTCGTGCGCCCCACCGGGCTGGTGGTTTCAGCGCCGGCGCTTGTGCGTGCCGGCGCCGTCCTCAACCGCGCTGATGCCGAGGGCCAACGCCTGCTGGGTGAAGCCTTGCAGGAGCGCACATTCAGCACGGCCGAAGGCCCAGCCCTCCACGCCCCCGACTTCCGTGCCTTTGCCAGTCAAGTGTTGGGCTGGAGCTTCTCAGCCAAAGGCTATGCTGGCACTGCCGACAGCCCCATCCCACCTGAGCTTGAGCTGACGCTGACCGACTACAGCGAGACCTTGCGGCCTGACTTTGCCGTCCGCGAGCTGGAACCCAAGGAAGGCTCGGCGCCTTGGCAACTGCTGGTCAAGGTGCTTGATGCTGGGGAGGATTTCGACCGCATCGTCCGCGGCGGCGGAACGCTGGAGGCCTCGGCACACAGCCGCATGGAGCGCCTGCTGAGGCATTCCGGCGTCAGCGCCGGGTTGCTGTTCAACGGCAGGGCTGTGCGCCTGGTCTCGGCACCGCGCGGCGAGAGCTCGGGCTGGCTCGACTTCCGCATCAACGAGATGGTGCAGACCGCCGGCCGGCCGATTTCAGCGGCGATGCGCCTGCTGCTGCGCGAGACCCGTCTGCTGACCGGCCCACGCGCACAACGCTTGAGCGCACTGCTGGAGGACAGCCGCAAGTTCCAGAACGAGGTTAGCGAACGCCTGGCTGAGCAGGTGCTTCACGCGCTATACGAGATGCTGCGCGGCTTCCAGGCGGCGCATGACGCCAGCAAAGGCGAGTTGCTGCGCGAGCCCCTGGAAAAACGCCCCGACGACATCTACCGCGCGCTGCTCACGGTGATGCTCCGGATGGTCTTCCTGCTGTTCGCCGAAGAGCGCGACATGTTGCCGGAGGAAGAGACTTTCCTGCGCAACTACTCCTTGGGCGGGCTCTATGAGCGGCTGCGCGAAGACTCGGTGCTTTACCCGGACACGATGGACCAACGCTATGGCGCCTGGGCGCAGTTGCTGGTGCTGTTCCGCATGGTCTTCGATGGTGCTGAGGGCGATGGCATGCACCTGCCTCGGCGCCACGGCGTCCTCTTCGACCCTGACCGATTCCCGTTCCTGGAGGGCAAGGTCACGGGTGAACTGCCCACAGGCAGCCAGCGCGCAAGCCTGCCCCTGGTGCCTGATGGCACGATCTACCGCGCCTTGGAAAAGCTACTGGTGCTCGACGGCGAGCGCATCTCCTACCGTGCCCTGGACGTTGAGCAGATTGGCTCGGTGTACGAGACGATGATGGGGTTCCGGATCGAGACTGCCACGGGCACATCGATCGCCATCAAGGCGCAAAAGCGCCAAGGCGCGCCGACCACCATCAGCCTGGAATCCCTGCTCGAACAGCCGGCGGGCAAGCGCGAAAAGTGGATTCAGGACCACGCCGACCGCAAGCTGGGCGCGAAGGTGGTTCAGGCCGTGAAGGCTGGGAGTCGGACTGAAGACCTCCATGCTGCGCTGCTGCCCGTGATCGACCTTGCAGCCACCCCTGACCTTGTCGCCCGCGGCGCCATGGTGCTGCAGCCAAGCGAAGAGCGTCGCCGTTCTGGATCGCACTACACGCCACGGACGTTGACCGAGCCTGTTGTCCGCACCACTTTGCGCCCCATCCTAGACCGTCTGCGTGGGGCAATTGGCAAGGCACCACGGCCCGAAGTGATCCTGGACCTCAAAGTTTGTGATCCAGCTATGGGCTCGGGGGCCTTTCTGGTTGAAGCATGTCGACAGTTGGCTGAAGCACTGATTGAAGCCTGGGCTGTCCATGGGGGCAGGCCGCCCATTCCTGTTGATGAAGATGAGATCGTTTTTGCGCGACGGCTGGTGGCTCAGCGTTGCCTGTATGGTGTGGACCGCAATCCGGTTGCTGTTGACCTCGCCAAGGTTTCGCTGTGGTTGGTCACGTTGGCGAAGGAGCACGCCCTGACGTTTCTGGACCACGCGCTGCGTCATGGCGATTCGTTGGTGGGACTGTCTCGTAAGCAGATCGAGAACCTCCACTGGGACACGAGCGTCACCTATGACAGCCCCTTTCGAGCTAAGCTTCGCGAGCATGTGACGCGTGTCGGGTCGCTTCGCAAACAGATCCGCGAGGCTGGCGAAGACGTGCCTGACGCGGTACGGCGTGACCTGTGGAACGACGCGCTGGTCGAGCTGAACAACGTGCGACTGTTCGGCGATCTAGCGATTGCAGCTTTCTTCGATTCAGAGAAGCCGAAGGATCGGGAGCGCAAACGTTTCGAGTATGTTACTGCCATCTCGAGCGGCGTGGCCGGGCAGCTTCGAGGTGTACTCGATGAGCGGCGTCATGCGGACCCGCCGCTTGCGCCGTTCCATTGGGAGATCGAGTTTCCTGAGGTGTTCGAGCGTGCGAAGCCAGGGTTCGATGCGTTTGTGGGAAATCCACCGTTTCTCGGCGGCACGCGAATCTCAGAAGTCGGCGGTATGGCCTACTTTCAGTGGCTGGTGGCTGCATATCCGCCGTGTGAACACCTATGTGACTTAGTCGCCTACTTCTTCCGTCGCACATTCGATCTACTTAGAAACGGAGGCAGTCTTGGGCTCATCGCAACAAACACGATTGCCCAAGGCGATACAAGGGAAGGTGGCCTCCTCACAATATTGAAGTCAGGCGGCCAGGTTTTCTCGGCCACGCGACGCTGCAAGTGGCCTGGTCAGGCCGCCGTCGTAGTGAGCGTAGTCCACATTTCCAAGTCGGCCGACGTCAGCCCGGTCGTGCTCGATGGACTATTGGTCCAGCGCATCAACGCCTACCTTCTCCAAGGGTCACACGATGGAAGCCCCGCTAGACTTTCCCAGAACCCGTACTTCTCGGCTGGCAGCAAGATTTATGGGCAGGGATTCCTCTTTGATGACAACGACCCTAAGTGCACGCCGACGAGCGAACGGTACCAAATCCTCAGCCTACACCCGGACTGGGTTGATCGATTGCCACCTTACATTGGCGGTGAGGAGGTCAACTCGGACCCACGGCATTGCCCCCATCGATTCGTCATCTTTCTATCAGATGTGGCCGACGAGTGGGGTCTCGATGAATGGCCAGAGCTTAGGAAAATCGTCGAAGAAAAGGTCAAACCCGAACGGCTGCTTCTCGGATCCAACCCCAACAATGTGCCGCTTAGGCGCCGGTGGTGGGCCTATCAAGCTCATCGCCCCGAACTCTACAGCACCATCGCCAAATTGGATAGAGTTTTGGTGATATCGAGCGTTGGTCAACACGCGACCTTCGCTTTCGTGCCCAGTCGAATGGTCTTCTCGCACGCGCTCATAGTCTTCCCTCTCTATACATACTCTGCCTTTTGCGCTCTCCAGTCGCGTCCTCACGAGATCTGGGCGCGCTTCTTAGGTTCCTCGATGAAGGATGACCTTCGCTACACCCCTTCCGACTGCTTCGAGACATTCCCTCTCCCCGAGAACTGGGAGTTCCACCCGACGCTTGAAGCTGCTGGCCGTGCCTACTATGATTTCCGCGCTGCGATCATGGTCCGCAATGACGAAGGCCTGACCAAGACCTACAACCGCTTCCACGACCCGGACGAGCGCGCCCCTGAGATCCAGAATCTACGCGCACTGCACGCCGCAATGGACCTTGCGGTGCTCGACGCCTATGGATGGAATGACATATCAACTCAATGTGAGTTCCTGCTCGACTACGAGATCGACGACGAGGAGTGGGGCAACAAGAAGAAACCGTACCGCTACCGCTGGCCTGATGAAGTGCGCGACGAGGTGCTCGCGCGGTTGCTCGAATTGAATGCCGAACGAGCTCGCGCTGAAGCCCTGGCTGGAGCGGTAAGCGGCCGCAAGCAAGCAAGCAAGCAAGCAAGCGATCGGCGATGCTTGCCGTGGCGTCCCCTGACCTGAAGGATCTATTCTCATGACCACTTCGCTCGACGTTCGCAACACACTGGTCGAAACTCTCCGGCTCGATCTCGTGGGTCCAGCCAAAGACCATCTCCTCGCTGATGAACGCTTGCCGGGTTGGGTCCGCCCATCCAATTGGTACTTGACCGGCTTCATCATCCCCTCTACCACGCCACTCGAGAAGCGCGGCGACGCCGACGAAGATGACGATGGCGGCGAAGTGCAACCGCCGGGCGGTCTTCCCGAGGAATCCAACGAGGACCGCAAGGCGGCCAAGAAGGCTTTTTTTCCTTCCTCGCTGGGACTGAGCTTCTTGATCGCTCAGAGTGTCCAGTCACTCAGTGTGACCGTTCGATGGGGCGACTACACCCATGAGGATTTCGTCGACCCCGAAGGCAAGCTGATTAAGGTCTGGCAACGTCACCCGCGAGAGGTCACCCTGCCCGTGCCGCTCACAGGCCATCCAGGAGTGCAAGTGCACGATGTGCATGATTCTCGGGGACTGCAACTTCATGTGGTCGAACGCCAGATCCCCCGCGACGCTCTGCAGGGGCAGATCCCGTTAGGAGCGCGGTCGGTCTCGGTGTTCCTGGTTAACCACCGGGCGCCGATACCCCCGGGCGATGGCGAGTCCGATCTGGCCTACGCGTTCCAGGCCGAGCTCGAGGTGGCCTGCGATTGCCCCCTTGTACCGCGACCGGATCTCCGCGGTGGTAGCGCCGACGAGATGGACGACCGGATCGCCGACCTACATTACGCCGACACCCCAGAGTACGTCTCGGGCCATGGTGTCTCGGCCGAATCGCAACTTGTCGACGGCTGTTGCTACGCAGTCCGCACCAATTGGATGCCATCGGCCCAGGTGGAGAAGACTGTCACGGTCGACGTGCCCGACGTTGAGTTGGACATGACCGTTCTGGGGGCACTGCCCGACGGGGCTGCTGCTGACGCCAGCCTTCGCCCCTTGATCGGACACTATCGAGCGTGGATCGCCGCTCGAGCCAAGGAAGTCTCCTCGCTCGAAGGCACGCGCCGCAAGACGGCAGAACAACTTGTGCACTTCGCTGACTTTGCAGCGCGCCGAATCGAGAAGGGTGTGGCCCTACTGTCGAGCGACCCGCAAGCGCTTGACGCATTCAAGGCCGCCAACCGCGCGGTTGGCCGAGCTTTGCGCGCGCGGTTGAAAGTCGAGTCTCCCAAGTGGCGGGCGTTCCAGTTGGCGTTTCTTCTGCTGAATCTACCTGGCCTGGCTGAGGCCGGCGACCCTGATCGAGAGACCGTCGACCTGCTTTTCTTCCCGACGGGCGGTGGCAAGACCGAAGCCTACCTGGGTCTTGCGGCCTTTGCCATGGTGATCAGGCGGCTCCAACACCCTGGTGACAAGGGGCTGGCCGGAGCGGGGGTCTGCGTCATCATGCGCTATACGCTGCGGCTACTGACGCTCGACCAGTTGGGGCGTGCTGCCGGGCTTGTTTGCGCGCTCGAGCTGGAGCGCGCGAGCGACGCCGACAAGTACGGCCACTGGCCCTTCGAGATCGGGCTTTGGGTGGGCAAGGCGGCAACGCCGAACATCATGGGGCGCAAGGGTGACGGGCGCGACGACACGGCCCGCAGCAAGGTCAACCGCTTCAAAGGCAACCCGAGGGGTAACCCTTCGCCAATACCCCTGGAGAACTGCCCCTGGTGTGGAACCCGTTTCCAGCCTGACTCGTTCAACCTGCTGCCCAATGCCGATGCCCCTGCCGAACTTCGGGTGTCGTGTGCGAACTTTGAGTGCGACTTCTCAGGGAGCAAGCAGTCCCTACCGATACTGGCTGTGGACGAAATGATCTACCGGCGCTTGCCGGCTTTCTTGATCGCCACAGTGGACAAGTTCGCTTCGCTGCCGTGGGTGGGTCCGTCGGGCGCCATCCTGGGTGGATCAGACCGGTTCTCGGAAGCAGGCTTCTTCAGCGCTGCCGAGGCCGGCAAGGGGAAGCGCCTAGCAGCGCCGCTGCCGCCGCCGGACCTTGTGATCCAGGACGAACTTCACTTGATTTCAGGGCCGCTTGGAACAATGGCAGGCTTATACGAGGCGGCAATCGAGGCGCTTTGCATTCGTCGCACGCCAGACGGGAAAGTCATCAGGCCGAAGATCGTTGCATCGACCGCGACTGTGAGACGGGCTCAAGACCAGATCCAGGCCCTTTTTGGGAGGGCTCTGACCCAGGTCTTCCCGCCACCTGGGCCAGACAGGCGCGACTCGTTCTTCGCCCGCATCGCGCCAACCTCGGAAGCCGCAGCTCGGTTGTACCTGGGCATCGCGGCTCAGGGGCGCAACCCCAAGGTCATGATGCGTCGGGTTTGGGTGCCGTTGATGAGTGCCGCCGAACGCTTGTATCGCGACGCTGGGGGGCATAAGAACGAACAGAACCCTGTCGACCCGTACATGACGGTGCTGGGCTACTTCAACAGCCTGCGCGAGCTTGGTGGAGCCCGTCGGATTCTTGAGGAAGAAGTACGTAGCACGATCAAGGGCTACGGCGGGCGTTTGCGGATCGGCGAGAAGCGGGGGCCCTTTCAAGACCGGTCAAACTTCTCAGAGGTGGTTGAACTGACCTCGCGCGTTTCCACCGACAAGGTGGCCGATGCGCGCAGGCGCCTAGAGTGCGGTTTCCATGAATCGAACCGCGTGGATTGCGCGATCGCCACGAACATGATCTCGGTTGGCCTGGATATCCCGCGTCTTGGGACGATGATGGTGCTCGGCCAGCCGAAGACACACTCGGAGTACATCCAGGCAACCAGCCGTGTTGGCCGCGACGATAAGAAGCCAGGGTTGGTGATCACACTGCTCAATATTCACAAGCCGCGCGACCGTTCGCACTACGAACGTTTCCGCCACTACCATGAGACCTTCTACCGATCGGTGGAGGTGGCCAGTGTCACGCCATTCTCAGCGCGCGCGCTCGACAAAGGCTTTGCCGGGGCATTGGTGTCACTGGCCCGGCACCTTGAGCCCTCGTTGACGGCACCGCAGGGCGCCGAAGGGATCGCTGCAGTCAGAGCTCCTTTGGAGCGCAAGTTGCTCAACGCGTTTCTCGAGCGCGTGCGCTCTCAGCCGATCCACGACGCTGCAGAGTTGCAGGAGCGCGAGCGTAGCGTTCAAAACCGAGTTGTCGACTTGCTGGATACCTGGCAAAAGATTGTCGA
>CAITEF010000255.1 GCA_903891315.1 uncultured Rhodospirillales bacterium
AGGCTACGTGTGCTCGACAGCGTGGCGATTGACCCGAGGCGACGGTTGGTGCTGGCTCAATGCGATGGGCAGGAATTCGTGCTGCTCACCGGCGGCACGAGCGATCTGCTGGTGATGGCCAAGGCGGCCGGAGAGCAGCCATGATCGCACTGCTCGGGGCCCTGTTGCTGCTGCCGATTCCCGCTCTGGCGCAATCGGTGAATATCGATCTCGGCGGCAGCGCAGCGGGGGCGACGTCACATCTTGTCCAACTGACCGCGTTGCTGACCATTCTGTCTGTGGCACCGAGCCTGTTGGTGATGGTAACCGGCTTCACCCGAATCGTCATAGTGCTCTCGCTGCTGCGCTCAGCGATTGGGGCGCAGGGCACGCCGCCGAACACGGTGTTGATCGGGCTCGCTTTGTTTCTGACTTGGTTCGTCATGCAACCGGTGCTGGATCAGGCGTGGACGGCTGGAATCCTTCCGCTGTCAGAGAACAAGATTGATCCGGTTGCAGGGCTGAGACTCGCCGCCGAGCCGTTCCGGCACTTCATGGCGGCCAATCTGCATGGCGAGGATCTGAAGCTGTTTGTCGATCTCGCGCATCTGCCGATGCCGGAGACACCGGATGAGGCAAGCTGGCGCGCGCTGGTTCCGGCGTTTCTGGTGGGGGAATTGCGGCGCGCCTTCGAGATGGGGTTCATGCTGTATCTGCCGTTTCTTGTGATCGACATGGTGGTCGCCAGCGTGCTGATGAGCCTGGGCATGATGATGCTGCCACCCAACATCGTCTCACTGCCGTTCAAGCTGATCTTTTTCGTGCTGGTTGATGGCTGGCGGTTGGTGTCGGGATCTCTGGTGCAGAGCTTCATTGACTTGCACTGAGGCGACCCTGGCTTAGGCTTCGCGGCAAGTATGCGGGGGTTGCCTTGATGAAGTTTGCGCGCACCAAGACGCTGGAAATCGCGTTCGAAGAACATGGTCCGCCACATGGCACGCCGGTGATTCTGCTGCACGGCTTTCCCTTTGCGCCGCGTGGCTATGACGGGATGATTGGTCTATTGCCAGATTGCCGGGTGATCGTCCCCTATCTGCGGGGCTATGGGCCAACGCGATTTCTGTCCGCCGACACGCTGCGCTCTGGCCAACAAGCGGCCTTGGGGGCGGATTTGCGCGATCTGATGGACGCGCTCGATATCGGTCAGGCGGCGCTGGTTGGCTATGATTGGGGCGGACGCGCGGCCTGCATTGTCGCAGCACTGTGGCCCGAGCGGGTGCGGGCGCTGGTGAGTTGCAACGGCTACAACATCCAGAACATCGCCTCCGCCAACCGACCGGGCAGTGCGGAGGGCGAGTTGGCGCTGTGGTATCAGTTCTATTTCCACACGCCGCGCGGCGTGGCGGGGATCACTGAGAATCGGCGCGGCATCGCCAAGCTGCTCTGGAAGCTTTGGTCACCGAACTGGCAGTTCGATGATTCCACGTTCAACGCCAACGCCGAGTCGTTCGACAATCCGGATTTTGTTGATGTGGTGATCCACTCCTACCGGCATCGCTATGGCAATGTGGCGGGTGATCCGGCGCTGGAGGAGATCGAGGTGGCGCTTGCAAAACTGCCGAACATCACCGTGCCGACGGTTGCGATCTGGGGCGAGGCGGATGGGGTGAATTCGGCCTATGCGGCAGGGCCGGATATCAGCCGCTTCACCGGCCCATGCCAGCGGGTCTTGCTTCCGGGCATTGGCCACAACCCGCCGCAGGA
>CAITEF010000256.1 GCA_903891315.1 uncultured Rhodospirillales bacterium
AGCCCATGGCCATTCGCAGTCTGATCGACATCGTCAAGCGACAAAAACCAGTGATGCTGCCGAGTACAGCCAGCGTGCAAGACGCATGTCGGCTGATGCGTGACCGCAGGGTCGGCGCTGTGTTGGTAACCGATGCCGACCAGCATCTGATCGGCCTGTTCACGGGGCGCGATGCGGTCACGCGCATGTTGTGCGATGCGCGCAACCCTATCACCACGACGCTCTCCGACGTGATGACCCGCAACCCCTGCTGTGCTGGCACCACAGCCCAGGCGCTTGATGCGCTGCGGCTGATGCAAGATGGCGGCTTTCGCCATGTCCCCATTGTGCAGGACGGCCGCATCGTTGGCATCGTTTCACACGGTGATTTCAATGGCGATGAACAGGCCCGGTTGGATGAAGAAACCGGGTTTTGGGAAATTCTCTGAGGCACATCACAGCCCCTCCCTTCGATCAAGGACCATACATGCCCTACGCATTCGACGAGACGCGCTTGGTGGCGGATGACGACATCGTCAAGCGTGCGACGGACCAATTCGACAGCAGCTTTCACGCCAGCGTCGCCCGCAGCACGATGGGGTTGTCGCCGGCAGCGCTGGCGGAAGCCTATCTGGACTGGTTTGCCCATCTCAGCGCTTCGCCAGGCAAGCAGGTGTGGTTGGGCTGGAAAGGGGCGCGCAAAGCGCTGCGCTTTGGCATGCATATGGCCGAGCTTGCCAGCGGCAAGCCCGATTTGGCCCCGATCATCGCACCGCTGCCAAATGATCGCAGATTTGCCGATCCGGCTTGGCAGATCTGGCCGTATAACGCCTATTACCAGGGCTTTTTGTCCTGGCAGCAATGGCTGCACAACACCACCACCGAAGTGCGCGGCGTGTCTGAGCCACATGAGCGCATCGTGTCTTTCGTCACCCGCCAAATGCTGGACATGCTGGCGCCATCGAATTTTCCGCTGACCAACCCGGTGGTGTTAAAGCGCAGCCTGGATGAAAACGGGGCTAATTTTCAACGCGGCTTTGAGCATTTGATGGCCGATATCAGCGCCACCGCTGCCTTCAAACCGGGCCAAGCCAAGAGCGGAAATCCAGCCGTTGGCGTGACAGTGGCGATCACACCGGGCCAAGTGGTGCTTCGCAACCGACTGATCGAATTGATCCAATACACCCCCAGCACCCCCAACGTGCGCCCCGAGCCGGTGCTGATCGTGCCGGCTTGGATCATGAAATATTATATCTTGGATCTGTCAGCACAAAACTCGCTGGTGCGCTATTTGGTCGATCGCGGCTTCACCGTCTTCATGGTCTCCTGGCACAACCCCGATCGAAGCGACCGTCATTTGGGCATGGATGATTATCTGCGGCTGGGGGTGATGGAGGCCATCAAAGCAGCCACCGCCATCACCGCAAGCCCAACCCTGCACGCCGTCGGCTACTGCCTCGGCGGCACTTTGCTATCAATTGCCGCCGCCGCCATGGCGCGCGATGGCGACACACGGCTGCGCTCGGTCTCGCTGTTCGCAGCCCAACATGATTTTACCGATGCTGGTGAGATGCGATTGTTCATCAATGAAAGCCAGATCGCTTTGCTGGAAGATGTGATGGCCGAGCAGGGCTATTTGGAAGCCTCTCAAATGTCCGGCGCCTTCCAAATTCTGCACTCCAATGATCTGATTTGGTCGCACATGATTGAAAGCCTGCTCTTGGGCGAGGAGATGCATGACAGTGATTTGATGGCATGGAACCGTGACGCCACAAGGCTGCCTGCGCGCATGCACTCAGAATATCTGCGCCAGCTTTTCCTCAACAACGACCTCGCGGAGGGGCGCTATTGCGTGGGGCTGACGCCGGTTGCGATCAGCGACATTCATTTGCC
>CAITEF010000257.1 GCA_903891315.1 uncultured Rhodospirillales bacterium
CGTATCAGCCCCTCGTCAGCGGATCGACGTATATGCGATAGTACGACGCAGTTCAGAGGATTCTGAACCTCAATCATCAGGGAGAACGGCCTTGTCGCCCATCAAAGCATGGCTGATCGCCATCAGTTTTGGATTTGCTGCGCCGTCATCCCACGCAGCAGATTTGGTGGTGCTATCAGCTGCCGCCATGAAAACGGCGGTGCTCGCGCTGCCTGATGGGTTTACGGCCGCCACTGGGGATCATGTGCGTTTTATTTTTGGCACCGCAGGCTTCATTCGCGACAAGGCGGTGGGCGGCGAAGTGTTTGATTTGGTAATCGTCCCGCCTGCGCCGTTGGCAGATCTGGTCAAACGCGATTTGGTGGTTGATGGCTCACAGCGCAATTTGGGGCTGGTGCGGTTGGGTGCGGCGGTGCGAGCGGGCACGCCACATCCGGCGATTGATTCCGCAGAGGCGTTTAAAGCTGCGATCCGTGCGGCGCGCAGCGTGGGCATGGCGGATCCTGCAACCGGTGCGACATCTGGCATCTATCTGGTCAAGATGCTTGAGCAGCTTGGCTTGATGGACGAGGTGCGACCGAAGCTGAAGCTATACCCAGAGGGCCAGACCGCGATGGAGGCGATGGCACGCGGTGAGGTTGATTTCGGGCTGGGCCAAATCAGCGAAATCATGCCGATTGTTGGTGCTGATTTGCTGGGGCCAATTCCTGAATCGTTGCAGCTCAAGACAATGTATGCCGCAGGCTTGGCCAAGCGCTCGCCAGCGCCGGAGCAGGCTGCCCGGCTTCTTGCATACCTTCAAGGTGAGCAGGCTTTGGCCTCGCTCAAGGCGCAAGGGTTTGAGATTGCTCCTTCTCCCTAAGCCATCCTGCGAAGAGAACTAGGAGCCAGATGATCTCGTGCGACTGCTTGCAAACGGAGCGCAGTGCATTCAGCATCCGCATAAAAAGTGGAGGGATGTTGCATGATCAATCTGAAACGCCGCGGCTTGTTCGGCGCCGCTGCTCTCAGCACGGTTGCAATTGCGACCCATGCGCGCGCCGCGGAAGCTGAGATCTGGTCAAAACAGTACATCGGCAAAAAAGGCGACGTGGAACTGGCCATCTATCGCAAACGCCTGGGGGCGCCTGATGGCAAGATGCGCCCGGTGGTGTTCTTGGTGCATGGCTCGACCATCTCGGCACAGCCGACTTACGACCTCGTCATGCCGGGGCGTGACGATGTGTCATTGATGAACGTGCTGGCCCGATGGGGCTATGATGTGTGGACGATGGACCATGAGGGGTATGGTCGTTCCACCCGCACGCAGGGCAATTCCAACATCGCCAGCGGGGCAGACGATCTGCGGGTTGCCACCGACCTTGTTCGTGCTGAGACCGGCGCGCAGCGCGTTCACATGATGGGCGAAAGCTCGGGCGCGTTAAGGGTGGGTTTGTTCGCATCCTTGTATCCGGATCGGGTGAGCCGTCTGGTATTGCAAGCCTTTACCTATACCGGCGCCAATTCACCGACGCTGGCCAAACGCGGCGAGTTGGCGGAGTACTATCGCAGCCATAACCGCAGGCCACGGCAGAAAGACGCCATTGAGAGCATCTTCAGCCGCGACAAACCCGGCACCACCGATGCGGAGGTGGTGCAAGCGGTGGTCGCAGCCGAGATGCCGTTTGGCGACAGCGTCCCGGCTGGCACCTATATGGATATGACGCTGAACCTGCCGGTGGTGCATCCGGAGAAGCTCTTAGCCCCGGTGTTGTTGATCAGCGGCCAGTACGACGGC
>CAITEF010000258.1 GCA_903891315.1 uncultured Rhodospirillales bacterium
ACGAGGTGCCGAAATATCTGTTCCCTCGCCCAAGTGACGTGGCGCTCTCCTTTGTCGAAAATTGGCGGGTTCTGGTGGGCTCGCTGTGGAGCACGCTGTATGTGACGATGATGGCCTTTGGGCTGTCGGTGTTGATCGGAACCGCAGTGGCGTTTCTGTTCGTGCAGTCCAAACTCGTTGAACTCAGCCTGCTGCCCTATGCGGTGCTGTTGCAGGTGACGCCGATTGCAGCCGTGGCACCCTTGATCATCATTCTGGTGAAGGACACCACCACGGCGTTGACCTTGTGTGCGACGGTGATTGCGCTGTTCCCGATCATCTCCAACACCACGATCGGCCTGCGCACGGTGGACCCTGGCCTTGCCGCCTATTTCCGGATGAACAAGGCGAGTAGGTGGGAGACGTTGTGGCGGCTGCGGATTCCGTCGGCTTTGCCGTTCTTCTTGGCGGGCTTGCGGATCTCGTCCGGCCTCGCGCTGGTGGGTGCGGTGGTGGCCGAGTTCATCGCGGGCACCGGCGGGACGAGTGCGGGGCTGGCCTATCAGATCATGCAGTCGAGTTTTCAGCTCGATATCCCGCAGATGTTCGCTGCCCTTTTTCTGATCACCATCACCGGCGTGGTTCTGTTCGCGCTCATGGTCTGGCTGCAGCAGGCGCTGCTTGGCCATTGGCATGAAAGCGCGATGGAAGCCGAACGCTGAATTCTCCCCGGAGTGATTGCCATGCTGACCACAAAACAAAAGACGCTGCGGAAATTCTGGTACGCCACTGTGCGACTGGACGACCTGAAGGACGGCCCGAAGCCGTTCCGGTTGATGGGCGAGGATATTGTGATCTTCCTGGGTGCGGATGGTGAACCGGCGGCCCTTGCGGATCGCTGCTGCCATCGCACCGCCAAGCTCTCCAAGGGCTGGATCGACGACGGCAAGCTCGTCTGCGGCTATCACGGCTGGACCTATGACAGCACCGGCCAGCTTGTCCGCATACCGCAATTCGATCCGGACACCGTGCTGCCCAAGCACAAGGTAGAGAATTTCCACTGCCAGGGCCGCTATGGCTATGCCTGGGTGGCGCTGGACGAGCCTTTGCAGCCGCTGTTCGACGTGCCGGAGGATCGCGACCCGGCATTCCGGCGCATCTTCCAGTTCTACGATCAATGGGATTGCGCGCCGTTGCGGCTGATGGAGAATTCGTTCGACAACGCGCATTTCTCCTTCGTCCACAAGCAGACCTTCGGCGACATCAAGGCGCCGAAGCCGAAGAAATACGAGATTCAGGAGACCGATTATGGCTTCTTCGCCACCACCGTGATCGACATTCTCAACCCGCCAATTGCGCATCAGGTGACGGGTTCGAGCGATCCCACCACCGAGCGCAACATGCGCAATCATTGGTATATGCCGTTCTGCCGGCGTCTCGATATGACGTATCCGTCTGGCATCCGGCATCTGATCATCAACTCGGCAACCCCAATTGAGGACGGCAAGATCCAGCTGGTGCAGCTGCTCTATCGCAACGACACCGAGGCGGATTGCCCAACACAGAAGCTGATCGATTGGGATGCGGCGATCATCGCCGAGGATCGGGATATCTTGGAGGCAACCAATCCGGATGCCATCCTGGATGTGAGCCGCAAGATTGAGCAGCATATGCCGTCGGATCGTCCTGGGATGATCATGCGCAAACGCCTGCTCGAATTGCTGCACAGCCAGGACGAGGAGGAAGTGACGGGTGCGTATGCTTGATTTTCCGGCAGGCGGCGCGTTGCTGCTGCGCCATGCCACTGTGCCCGGCGCGCTGCTGGAAAGTCCGGGGGCGGAGTTGTTGCGCTGCGATATCCGGATCGATGACGGGGTGATCTCCGCCATCGGCCCCGCCTTGCCGCCGCCCAGCCTCCAGGCACCGGCGACCGAGATCGATCTTGATGGCGGCATGGTTTGGCCCGGCTTTGTCGACATGCACACCCATCTCGACAAAGGCCATATCTGGCCGCGCGCCTTTAACGCAGACGGCACGCACACTTCGGCGGTCAATGCGGTGATGCAGGATCGTTCGACCAATTGGTCGGCGGAGGATGTGGCGGCGCGGATGGAGTTCTCGATCAGGTGCGCCTATGCCCATGGCACAGTCGCCATTCGCACCCATATCGACAGCCTGGGCAATCAGCTCGACATCTCCTGGCCGGTGTTCCGCGAGATGCGGGCGAAATGGGCGGGGCGGGTGGATTTGCAGGCCGTCGCCCTGGTGCAGCTCGATGCGTATGGGACGGATTTCGTCGAGCGGATGGGCGATGTGGTGGCCGAATCAGGTGGCAATCTCGGCTCGTCCGGCGCGTTGCAGCCCAATGCGCGGGCGTTGATCAAGCGGCTGTTCGACATCGCGGTGGATCGCAATCTCGACTTGGATCTGCATGTCGATGAGAGCGGTGACCCGAATGCGCGCACGCTGGAGATGGTCGCCGAGGAGACGATCAAGCGTGGCTGGGAAGGCCGGGTGAATTGCGGGCATTGCTGCTCGCTGGCCATTCATGCGCCGGATTACGCGCGCGAGGTGATCGCCAAGGTGGCGGCGGCCGGGATCAGCATCGTCTCGCTGCCGATGGTCAATCTCTACCTCCAGGGCCGCAATGGCGGCACGCCGACCTGGCGTGGGGTGACGTTGCTGCACGAATTGCGGGCGGCGGGGGTGACGGTGTCGGTGGCATCGGACAACACGCGGGACCCGTTCTACGGCTTTGGTGATCTCGATCTGGCCGAAGTGTTCCGCGAGGCAGTGCGGATTGGGCATCTCGATATGCCGGTGGGCTCCTGGCCGATGGCGATCACCACGACTCCGGCCAAGGTGATGAAGATCGAGGCGGGGCGGCTCAGCGTTGGCAGTGCGGCCAATCTGGTGATGTTCCGCGCGCGAGATTGGAGCGAGTTGCTCTCGCGGGTGCGCGGGGAGCGGGTGGTGCTGCGCAATGGCGTGAAGCTTGATGCCGAACTGCCGGATTACCGGGAACTCGATCATTTGTTCAGCAAGCCATAAAGGGGAAGCCGCATGACCGCTTTGCGCGTGTTCGACCTCGCCGATCTCGACCGCTCGCTGGGAATTGGCGAGTTGCGCTCGGCGTGCATGGGGATTGGGTTTTTCTATCTGACCAATCACGGCATCCCGGCCTCGATCATCGCGGCGGCGGAGGCTGAGATGAAGTCGTTCTTCGCGCTGCCGTTGGAGGAGCGGATGGCGATCAGCCTCGCGCATTCCAATTGTCATCATGGCTATGAGCCGATGAAGGCGCAGACGCTGGAGCCGGGAATGCCGCCTGATCTGAAGGAAGGCTTCTATATCGGCAATGAGCTGGATGACGAACATCCCTATGTGAAGGCGGGATATTTCAACATGGGGCCAAATCAGTGGCCCGCTTCCTTGCCGGGCTTCCGCCCGGCGATGGAAGCGTATTTCGCGGCGCTGGAGGGGTGTGCGCGGCGCTTGATGCGGGCGATGGCGTTGTCGCTGAATTTGCCCGCCTATCATTTCGACGAGTTCTGCTCCGATCCGATGTCGGTGCTCCGCCTGCTGCACTACCCGCCGCAGCCCGCAAATCCGCAGCCCGGCGAGAAAGGCTGTGGCGCGCACACCGATTGGGGGTGTTTGACACTGCTCTGGCAGGACGACAATGGCGGGTTGCAGGCGCATTCGGGCGGCGAGTGGATTGATGCGCCGCCGATTCCGGGGACGTTTGTGGTCAATATCGGCGACATGTTCGCGCGCTGGACGAACAATCTGTATCGCTCGACGCTGCACCGGGTGATCAACAAATCGGGCAAAGAGCGGTATTCGATGCCGTATTTCTTCGAGGGAAGTCCGGGATATCCGGTGGTGGCGTTGCCGGGATGCGTGGCGGCGGGCGAGCAGCCGAAATATGCGCCAACGACGGTGTCGGAGCATCTGACGGAGATGTATCGGGCGACTTTCACTCCGGTATAATTTTCCTCGTCATTGCGAGGAGCGCAGCGACGCGGCAACCCAGGCGTGCCGTCAAATGATTCCTGGGTTGCTTCGTCGCAAGTGCTCCTCGCAATGACGATATTTATTATTTGTGAGCACTCATCGCCATCAACACACGCTCCGGCGTGGCGGGGATATCCATCGACGCCACCCCCGCCGCGTCGATCAGCGCATTCCACACGCAGGTCGCCAGCATCAACGGCGGCTCGCCCACGGCCTTGGAGCGGAAGATGGTGTCCGCGCGGGCCGGGGCACCTTCAAGAAGCCGCACCTCAAACACCTCCGGTACGTCGCGGGAGCCGGGGATTTTGTAGGTAGATGGCCCAAGCGTGCGCAGGCGGCCTTGTTTGTCCCAGAACAGTTCCTCGGTGGTTAGCCAGCCCATGCCTTGGACGAACGCGCCCTCGATCTGGCCGAGATCGACGGCGGGGTTGAGGCTGCGGCCGCAATCTTCCACCAGCCAGGCACCGAGGCAGCGATATTCGCCGGTGAGCGTGTCAATCTCGACCTCGGCGACCGAGGCGCCATAGGTGAAGTAGAAGAACGGCTCGCCGCGCATCGCCTTCGGGTCCCAGGACAGGCCGGGGGTTTTGTAGTGGCCCGCCGCCGAGAGCTGCACGCGTTTGGCGAGGCAGAGCTTGGCGAGTTCGGAGAAGCGCATGCGGTGATTGCCGCTGCGCACCTCGTCGTCCGACATCTCGATATCGTCGGGCTCCACGCCCCATTGCTCGGCGGCAACCTTGATCATCCGCTCCTTCACCGCGAGTGCGGCAATCCGCGCCGCCCAGCCGTTGAGATCGGTGCCGGTCGAGGCGGCGGTGGGGGAGGTGTTGGGGACCTCCGCCGTGGAAGTTGCCGTGATGCGCACGCGGGCGAGCGGGACTCCGAAGGTCTCGGCGACAACCTGGGCGATCTTGATGAACAGGCCTTGGCCCATCTCGGTGCCGCCATGGTTCAGGCGGATCGAGCCGTCGGCATAGACATGCACGAGAGCGCCTGCCTGGTTCATCGCCTGCACGCCGAACGAGATGCCGAAGGCGAGGACGAAGGAGCCGAGGCCGCGTTTTTTCCAGGTGTGGGCGGCGTTGAACGCGTCCACGGCGGCGCGGCGGGATTCCCAGTTGGAGAGGTCTTTTGTCTCGTCCCAAACCCGGCGAATCAGATCGCCTTCGAGTTTCTGGCCGTACGGGGTGAGCGTGCCGTTGGCCTCACCCGCGAAATTCCGCTCGCGCACGGCTTCGGGCGATCGGCCGAGATGCTTGGCGACGTGGCGGATGATCTCCTCGCTCAGCACCACGCCCTGCGGCCCGCCGAAGCCACGGAAGGCGGTGTTGCTGACGGTGTTGGTGCGCAGAACCCGGCCATCGACGCGCAGATTGGGCACCGCCATCACGTTCATCGCGTGGGTGACGGCGCGGAACAGCACGCCGGTGGAGAGATCGAGCGTGTGACCACCATCGGCGGCCATCAGGGCATCGACGGCGTGGATGCGGCCGGACTCATCGAAGCCCACGTCCCAGCGGAACAGGAACGGGTGCCGCTTGCCGGTCACCGCCATGTCGGTCTTGCGCGGCATGCGGAATTTGACGGGTTTGCCGGTGTGATATGCGCCAAGTGCTGCGACAGCGGCAACCCAGGAGGCGTTGCTCTCCTTGCCGCCGAAGCCGCCACCAAGACGGCGGACATGGACGGAGAGGCGGTTGTAGTCGCAGCCCAGCACGCCGCCGGTGATGTGCTGCACTTCGGTTGGATGCTGGGTAGAGGAATAGAGCGCGAAATCGCCATCTTCACCGGGCACTGCGAGGCAGATCTGGCCTTCGAGATAGAAATGCTCCTGCCCACCACAGCTGAACTCGCCGGACAGCCGGAGTGGCGACGCGGCCAGGGCGGCGTCGGGGTCGCCGTTGACCATCACCATTGGGTCCATCAGCAGATCGTTGGCGGCCAGCGATTCGGCGACGGAGAGGATGGGGGTGAGGACTTCGACATCGGCCGTCACCGCGCGGGCGGCGAGCAAGGCGGCGTCGCGGGTGGTGGCGACGACCATGGCGAGCGCCTGGCCGAAATGCAGGATGTCGGTCTCGACGAACAATGGCTCGCCGCCGCGATGGGTGGGGGAGACGTCGTTGTGGCCGGGGATGTCTTTCGGGTCGAGGATTGCTACGACGCCCGGCATGGCGCGGGCTTTGTCGGTGTGCAGGGCGAGAAGTTTGCCCCGGGCGACTTCGGAGAGGACGAGTGCGGCGTGCAGCGTGCCGGGGACTTCCGGGATGTCATCGACGAATTTCGCGTCGCCGGTGCAATGGGCGAGCGCGGAATCATGGCGGATGGATTGTCCGGCGATGGTGAGCTTGTCGATATGTCCGTCCATCACACGGCCTCCTGTGCGGACCAGCGGAACCAGAGCCGTTTGAGCAGATTGCCCGCCGCCAGTTTGCGGTATTCGGCCGTCGCGCGCAGATCGCCGAGCGGGGTGATCTCGCCCATCAGCGCCTGCGCTGCGGCATCGAAGCTGGATTGGGTGAAGGGAGCGCCCTCCAGCGCGGTCTCGGCGGCAACTGCGCGGGCGCATTTCGGGCCGAGGCCGCCATGGGCGATGCGGGCGGTGGTGATGCGTCCGTCCGTGACCGCCAGCAGCACGGAGAGCCCGGCGGCGGTGATGTCCTGGTCGTGGCGGCGAGAGAGTTTGTCGCACGAGAACAATGCGCCCTCGGCCGGGCGGGGCAGCCAGATGTCGCGAATGATCTCGCCGGGGAGCAGAGCGTTGCGGCGGTAATCGACGAGGAAATCCTCAGCCAGCATTTCGCGGGTGCCGTCCGGCCCCGCCAGACGCACCGAGGCGCCGAGGGCGAGCAGCGGCGGCAAGGCGTCGCCGATGGGCGAGGCGGTGCCCAGATTGCCGCCCAGGGTTCCCATCGTGCGAATCTGGCGCGAGCCGAGGCGGCGGAGGAGTTCGGCGAATCCGAGGAATCCGGGCTCCGTTTCGCACAACAGCAGAAGCTTGCGATAGGGCACGGCGGCACCGATCAGCATGCCTTCGGGCAGAACCTCTATCACCCCCAGTTCGGCGACATCAAGGGTGCAGATCACTTCGGGCGGGGTGTCGCGATGCTCGGAGAAGCGCAGACCGAGATCGGTGCCGCCGGCCAGGAGCATCGCCGTGGGATGCGCGGTTCGCAGCGCGACGAGTTCGGCGAGTGTGACCGGGCGGTAGAAGGTCTGCGACGGAGCCTCGAAGCGGGCGGCCATCGGGGATGGGGTTTCGACGGGCGTCGGCGCGAGCGGTTCGATGCGGCTAAAGGCGTCCAGGATCGGACGGTAGCCGGTGCAGCGACAGAGATTGCCCGCCAGCGCCTCATGCACCTCGCCGCGTTCAACTTGATGCGCCCAGGCGGTCATGATGATGCCGGGGGTGCAGAAGCCGCATTGGGTGCCGTTGCATTCGGCGAGGGTTTCCTGCACCGGATGGGCGTGGCCGTGTGCGTCTTTCAGGCCTTCGACGGTGCGAACGCTGCGGCCATCGAGTTGGCCGAGTGTGAGCAGGCAGGCATTGACCGCAGCCCTTGCGCCGTCCGGTTCTTCCAACACCACAGTGCAGGCCCCGCAATCGCCCTCGGCACAACCTTCCTTGGTGCCGCACAGATGCGCGTCATTGCGCAGCCAGTCGAGCAGGGTGGTGGTGGGGGTGGCGTCGGCGGGCAGGGTTTTGGCCTGACCGTTGAGGGTAAAGGAAATCGAAGCACGCATGACCATCAATGCTCTCCGGCCCGACTTGGGCGGCTGGCGAATGAAACGGATCGTGGTTGGTGCCGATTGGCCCCCGTAGAGACGGTTTGGGGGTGCGGCGCTCTGTGCTTCTGGCTGGTGGATTGGAGCTTAGAATGGGGTGGGTTGCAATGGGGGAGTGTGGTTGGGGGGAAGCGCTCGGTGGAAATGCGTTGCACCTCCACCGAGCGACCTTTCCGCTTTGGTGGGACCCTCCGGGACCCACCCCACATCATTGCGCCCGCAATGACGGGAATTCGAACAAAACAAGAGCGATTTTACTTGCAACCCCCCCCCGATTCGCTGCTTGAGCTGGTGGATGGATCTTCAAGCCGCACAATCTGAGCTGAGCCCGACCACCGCATTGCTGCGGTTGATGGTGGCTGCGCTGTTCAAGGCGATTCCTTCGAGATTTCGCCCGATCAACTGGGGTCGTGCCCTGCAGCGGTGAGGTGCGATAGGCGGGCTTGCGCAAGCTCAGAGGAAGACGGTGATTCCAAGCGAAGACCGCGCGGAATTTCCCACATGCGTCATCGCCGCTGCCCGCGCCGCCGCCACATCGCGGCGGGTGATCGCCTCGACCAGGGTGGTGATCTCGATCACGCTTTGTGCCTGCCGCTCGCTCTTCATCATTGACCACGCCCGCAGAGAGGATGTTCGCAACACGAGACGATTGATGATGTCGAACGCCACCGTGTTCTCGGCGCCGGCGCAGATCCGGTCGTAGAAATCGCGTTTGGCCTTGAGCATCGCCTGCAACTCACCCGAACGATAGGCCGCTTTCAGCGTCTCGGCATCGGCTTGGAGCTGGCGCAGTTCGGAATCAGAGGCCTTTTCGATGAATTGCTGGACGATCAGCGCCTCCAGCACCGCGCGGATGCGATAGACGTTCTCGGCTTCCTCGCGTGAGATTGCGGCCACCGTCAGCGAGCGGCCGGAATTGTGTTCGAGAATGCCCTCCGCTTCCAACTCGCGCAGGGATTCCCGCAGCACGGTGCGGCTGACTTCGAGTTGCTCGCAGAGATCCTTCTCCACCAGCCGCGTGCCGGGTGCGAGCGCCCCGGTTTCGATGGCGCTGCGCAGGGCGGCGAGGATCTTGTTGCGCAGCGGGGCCGCTTGCTGGCTCAGCGGCGTGAAGCGGACGACGTTAGACGGATGCGAGCGCATGTCGCAGCTTCTCCGCCACCAGGCCTGGGCATTCGAGGACGGTGAAATGGCGATAGGCGGGCAGGATGTGCAGCGTCGCCCCTGGAATATGTTCGGCCAGATTCTGCGCGGCGGCGACCGGGGTTGCGTAATCGTCCTCGCCGACGACAATCGCCGTCGGCACCGAGATGGTGGGCAACACCGCGTTGGTGTCGGCGCGGCCGAGCATGCGGCAGACCTCCAGGAAGGTCGCGGGCGCGTTGGCGGTGAAGGTGGCGACGGCCTGCGTCAGGCTCGGCGGCATCGCCTCGCGGAATTCGGGGGTGACCCAGCGCGAGAGCTGGAAATCGAGCAGCGCTTCCATGCCGCCCGCCACCGCCTTCTGGCCGCGTTCCTCCCAGGCCGGTTGTGCGGCCGGGCCATAGCTCGCGGTGGTGTCGATCAGGCCGAGGCCGGTGACGCGGTTCGGGTAGCGCGCGGCGAAGGCCTGCGAGACGCAGCCGCCCATTGAGGCACCTCCGACGCTCGCCTTCTCCCAGCCGACATGGTCGAGCAAATCGGCCATATCATCGGCGTATTGCTCCACCGAGTAAGGGCCGGGGGCGCGGGTGGAGTTGCCATGGCCACGGCAATCGGGGGTGAGCACGTCGCCGAGTGCAAGCAGGCTGGGCAGCATGTCGTTCCAGAACGCGCCGTTCATGGCGAGGGCGTGGATCATCAGGATGCGCGCGGGGCCGGTGCCTTTGTGCAGGCGATAGGCGATCTGGATGCCGTCGCGGGTGGGGGCGAATTGTTGGTCGGTCATGGAAATCTCCTTAAGGCGCGTCATGTCCAGCGAGTTCGGTCTGCCAGGGGGCGATGCGGCGTTCGATGCGCTCGACGAGGGCGGAGAGTGCGACGGCGAGGAGCATGATCAAAATGATCGGCACGAACATCTCCGCCGTGCGAAAGGCGTTGGCGGCCGAGATGATGATGCCGCCGAGGCCGGAGATGTTGGTGAGGAACTCGGCGATCACCATCGCGATCACCGCCTTGCCGACGCCGAGGCGCAGACCGGCCATGATGTAGGGCAGGACGGCGGGCAGCACGATGCGGCGCAAAATCGCCGGTTGCGGCGCGCAGAAGGCGATGCCGACTTCGATCAGCGATTTCGGCACCGCGCGCACGCCCGCCCAGGAGTTGATGCAGATCGGGAAGAAGGTGAGCAGGAAGATGATCACGGTTTTGACGGTGAAGCCAAGCCCAAACCAGAGCAGCAGAAGGGGGACCAGGGCGATCAGTGGCATCGCGTAACCGGCGGTGATGTAGATGCCGAAGGCGGCGCGCAGCAGGCGGAAGCGGCCGAGCAACAGCCCGATCGGCACGCCCGTGACGGCCGCCAGCGCGTAGCCGGACAGGAAGGGTTGTGCTGATTCCCACAGCGCTTTCGGCAGTCGGCCGGTGAGGGTCATTTTCCAGGCGGCGGCGAGGATGGCGCTCGGATAGGAGGCGAAGAGCGGGTCGATCTGTGAGCGCGCGGCTTCCCACAGCCCGAGCAGGATCAGCACCGAGAGCGCGGTGATCACCCAATCCGGCAGAGAGCGAAGGAATTTCATGGATGCACCAGCTTCAACGCTTCTTGGCGCGGGGCGTCGTCGATGTATTTGGCGACATCGACGCGCTCATCGATGGCGTCCTGCCGGGCAAGCGCGTCCTCGATCCATTGCAGTTTTGCCACGGGAATGGCGAGCGAGGGGTCGACGTTATGCTGGGTGGTGGCCTCGTCGAAAATGAATTCGGGCGAGGTGTCCGCCGCATCAAGCTTGGCGGCTTCACGGGCGAGCTTGCTGGTTTCATCGCGATGGGCGAGGGCGTAGGCGGTGCCGTCAGAGACGGCGGCGATGAAGCGGACCAGCGCGTCGCGCTTGGTGGCGATGACCTTATCGGTTGTGACAATGCAGTTGCGGGCGAAATTCGGCATGTCGCGATTGGCGTCCACCAGCACATGCAGGCCGCGTTTCTCGGCCTCGGGGGCGAATTCGGTGGAGGTGGCGGTGGCTTTAACGATGCCCGCCGCGAGGGCGCGGAACCGGTCGGCCCCGCCGCCGGAATTGGCGAATTTCACGTCGTCAGGCTGCATGCCCGCCTGCTCGATGATCAGCCGGGTGAAGACATAGGGCATCGAGCCGGGGCCGGAGACGGCGATGGATTTGCCCTTGAGATCGGCCACCGTTTTGATGTCGGCTGCGGCATAGAGCGAGTAGGTGGCACCCGGCCAGTTGCAGCCGATGAATTTCAGTTTGGCGCCACGCCCCATTGCCGCGAGCGGGACGGAAGGGGTGGTGGTGAAGGCGTCGAGATCGCCGGAGATCAGCGCTTTGACCGGCGTGTTGGAACTGGCGAATTCCACCATCTGGATGTCGAGCCCGTATTTCGGGCCGAATTTGGCGGGCATGAACAGGATGCCGGCATCGCCTTTGGCTTCGACTTCGCCGAATTTGAAGGTGTCGGCGGCGTGGGCCTGCGACACTGCGATCATCGCAACGATCAGCACCCAAAGCAGCCGCGTCATCGCGAGCGGAGCGTCACGATCCAGGGGCCAAGTGCTCGTTCTGCGACTTCTGGATTGCGACGCTCCGCTCGCAATGACGGTGTTGTGGCGGTGAGGTTGAGAACTCATTTCCCCTTTCCCTCCACATCCCGCACCGGCGTCTCCGGCTTCACATTCGCCACATGACGCCGTGCAAACGTATCCGCCCCGGTCACCCGCCAATCCCCGGCAACCGCGTCATCGGCGAATTTCTGCCACACATCGCTCCAATCCCCCAACGACCGGCCATGCCACGGCGGCTGCGGGGTGAGGCGGGGGAGTTGCAGTTCTTCCCAGATTCCCTTGGCGCGGACCATGAATTCTTCGGCTGGTAGGGCAAGCGGCGGCATGTCGTGCTTCAGGGTGGCGTCGATCATCAGCGTGCCGTCCTGCGCGCGCTTGCCGGATTTCGGGCCATGACTGGGGGCGCGATGCGGCACGACATGCAGATCGTCGATCATGCTGGCGCGGTAGGCGAGCGACCAGAACACGGCGTCGGCGTTGCGGGCGTCGATGTCGTCGGAGACCGCGATGATGATCTTGCCGCATTGCGCCTGCAACGTCGCCGCCCCCTGCATGCCGCGCCAGATCTCGGTGGAAGGCGCGGAGCGGTCGAATTGCAGGAAGATCACGGGCCTAAGGTTCGTCAGCGCCTCGTGCATCACCACGCCCCGAATGCCTTTGATGTTCAGGGCTTTTTGCAGATGTTCAAGATAAAGCGGCTCATAGGCGACGCGCTTGAGCACGCTGCTCTCGCTGGGTGTCACCTGGGAGACGATGGAGACGAACACCGGTTTCGCCTTGCGGGTGATGGCCGTCACCTGCATCGACATGTTGTAGTCTTCGAGTGCGACATGACCGTGGCTCTCGCCGAACGGGCCTTCCGGCTCCAGCATGTCGGTGTCGATCAGGCCCTCGATGACGATTTCCGCGTCCGCAGGCACTTCGAGATCGACGGTCTTGCAGCGCACGGTGCGGATCGCGCAGCCGATCAGGCCACCAGCGACGGCGAGTTCGTCCTGGTCGATTTCGAGCTTCTGCGGGCCGCAGAACAGCACGGCGGGGGCGCAGCCGACGACGATGGCGACCGGCATTTTCTCGCCGCGTGCCTTGTATTTCAGCCAATGTTGGTATCCGCCCGCACCACCGAGGCGGCTCGCCATCCGCACCCCCATCCGATCCTGGGCTTTCAACGCGGCGCGGTAGGTGCCCATGTTGCGGATGCCGTTTTCCGGGTCCTTGGTGGTGACGAGGGTGGCGGTGAGGTAGGGCGCGGAATCAAAGCCCGGCGTGGAAATCGGGATCGGCAGCGTGGCGAGGCCGCCGCCGGGACGGGTGAGATCCTCGCCCATCAGCACCACTTCCTGACACGGCGCGTCGGTGACGAGGATCGGCGTGATCGGGTTGGACATTGCTCGCGTCCAGACCTCGCCGATCTGGCTCTCATCAATGCCGAGGCCGATGGCGTAGATCGCCGGATTGGCGGCGAGAACGTTGACAGCGACCGGGATGTCGTAACTCTCGCCCTTCGCCCCGCGCACATCGGTGAACAGGAAGCCGGTGCGCTGTTCTTCAGACAAGCCGCCCTGGAACTGCCAGCGCGCCAGCGGGTGGAGTTCGCTGTCCTTGTCGATGGGGCGGGTGATGCGGGTGAGCAGACCGGCCGCTTCGAGGCGGGCGAGATGGTCCTGCAGATCGAGCGGGGCTGTGGTGGTCCCGACAGTCGGATTTGGATGGTCCATCGCTTCCCCGCACAGACTTGTGATTTTCTGTCCTACTGTCATACATACCCCGCGCCAGCAAGAGCGCAAGGTCGAGGAGACGCAGCATGGACGGACATGGTCAGACGGGCAGCACCACGCTGCGAGGGGCCGCGCCGCCAGAACTGGTCCGCGATGTGATCTTCAAACATGTTGGCAAGCCACTGGAACGTAGGGAAGATCTGCGTCTTCTCACCGGGCGCGGCCAGTTCAGCGATGATTTCAGCGTCCCCGGCCAGACTCACGCCGCCATCGTCCGTTCACCTTATGCGCATGCCCAAATTTTGGGCATAGACACTTCGGTGGCTTTGGCGATGCCCGGCGTGCTCGCCGTGCTCACCGGGGCTGATCTGATGGCGGATAGGTTACAGCCGATTCCGCACAACCCGGTGCCGTCGACCAAATACGATATGAAGCTCACCGCACCCGGTGGCGGGAAGATCTTCATCGGACCGCATTATCTGCTGCCGACCGACCGGGTGCGCCATGTCGGCGAGGCGGTGGCCATCGTCGTCGCCGAGACCAAGGCGCAGGCCGAGGACGCCGCCGAGGCGGTGATGATCGATTGGCGGGAACTGCCCTTCGTGGTGGACACCGCGCTGGCCGATCAGCCCGGCCAGCCGCAATTGTGGGACGAGACGCCGAACAACATTCTGGTCGATACGATCTTCGGCAACGTCCCTGCCACCGAGGCAGCGTTTGCGCAGGCGACGCATGTGGTGGAGGCGACATTCCATGCCCAGCGGGTGACCGGAGTGCCGCTGGAACTCCGCGCGGCACTCGCAGATCCCGATCCGGAAACTGGCAAGCTCACCCTTTATTGCGGCAGCGGCGGTGCTGTGCGGCAGAAGGGCGAGTTGGCGCAGGTGCTGGGCATCGAGCCCGCGATGCTGCGCGTGCTCTCCTTCGATGTCGGCGGCAATTTCGGCACGCGCAACCGCGTCTATGTCGAATTCGGCCTCGTGCTCTGGGCGGCGCGGCGTCTGGGGCGGCCGGTGAAATACAAGGCGACGCGCTCGGAGGCGTTTCTCACCGACTACCAGGGACGCGACCTGATCTCGAAAGTCTCGCTGGCGCTGGATGCGGACGGTCGATTCCTCGCGATGAAGGCGGAGAACACCTCCAATGTCGGCGCACGCTGCGTCTCGCTGTCGCCGCTCGGCAAGGGATCGGGGTTGATCACCGGCTCGTATCATTTCCCGCAGGCCACACTCAGGGCGCGCGCGGTCTACACCAACACGATGTGCACCCAGGCCTATCGCAGCTCGGGCCGCCCGGAAGTGACCTTCGCCATCGAGCGGTTGATCGACATCGCAGCCCAGAAGCTCGGCTTCGACCGGCTGGAACTGCGCCGCCGCAACCTCGTGCCGAAATCGGCGATGCCCTACACCAACGCGGTCGGCAGCCAGTATGACAGCGGCGAATATCTTGAAAACATGGAGCGCGCGCTGGAGATCGCGGATTGGGACGGCTATCCCGCCCGCAAGTCTGAGTCTGCGGCACGCGGGAAATTGCGCGGGCTTGGGTTTGCCAATTACGTCGAATCCTCCATCGGCTCGCCCAAGGAGCGCGCCGAGATCACCGTGGGCAGCAATGGTCACGTCCGCGTGGTGATCGGCACCCAACCCTCCGGCCAGGGGCATGAGACCAGTTTCGCGCAGGTCGTGGCCGACATGCTGCAAATCCCGGTCGAGCGGGTGCATATCATCATCGGCGACACCGACATCGTCTCGGTCGGCGGCGGCTCGCATTCCGGCCGCTCGATGCGGCACGCGGGCACGGTGATGGCGATGACGTCGGCGACCCTGATCGGCTTGGCGAAAGAGCGTGCGGCTGGTCTGTTCGGCATCGATGCCTCCCGCGTCGTGCTGGAAGACGGCATCTTCGCAGTGCCTGAGACCAACCATGCCATCGATTGGGCGGAACTCGCGCACCAGACTGAGGGTCTCGGCCCGCTCACCCACGGCCACACCAACGAGATGCACACGCCGGTGTTTCCGAACGGGACCGCGATCTGCGAGGTCGAGGTCGATCCGGAAACCGGCGTGGTCGAAATCCAGCGCTATGCGACGGTCGATGATGTTGGCCGCTGCATCAACCCGCTGATCGTGCACGGCCAAACCCATGGCGGCATCGCGCAGGGGGTGGGGCAGGCGATGTGGGAGCAATGCGTGGTTGATCCGGCATCCGGTCAGCCGCTCACCGGCTCGTTCATGGATTACGGGATGCCGCGTTTCGACAATCTGCCGAGTTTCACCTGCGAGATTGCCGAAGTGCTGTCGCCCACCAACCCGCTCGGGATCAAAGCGGGCGGTGAGGGCGGCACCACACCTGCGCTCGCGGTGATGGTGTCCGCCGTGGTGGACGCGCTGAAGGATTTCGGCGTCACCGATCTGCAAATGCCGCTGACGCCGTTGAGCGTTTGGCGCGCGATCCAACAAGGAAAATCCAAATGACCCAGACCGTCCGCGTCATCGCCTTTCCAGGCGCGCCAAACCTGCCGACTTTTGCCGCCATTGCACACGGCGATTTCGGAGCTGAGGGGCTGAATGTCGAAGTCGCGATCACCCCTTCTTCGGTGTTCCAGGCCGAAAAGATGAGCGAGGGCGAATTCGAGATCGCGTTTACCGCCTTCGACAATGTTGTCGCCTACTCCGAAGGCCAGGGCGCGAAGGCGGGACTGAACCCGGATTACTGCGTGATCGCGGGTGCGACGCAGCTCGAACTTGGTCTGATCGTGCAGCCGAGCATCGAAGAGCATGCGCAGATCGCTTACAAAAGCATCGCGCTCGACGCGCTCGCCACCGGCTTTGCCTTCGTGCTGATCGACATGCTGGAACGCCACGGTGTTCCGCCCGGTGACTACACCATCGCCCCGGTGGGAGCGACGCCGCAGCGTTGGGCCTCGGTGAAATCCGGCGAGCATTCCGGCACGATCACCATCGAGCCGTTCACCTCTATTGCGGTGAAATCCGGCTTCCGGCTGCTCGATGTCAGCACCAAGCTTTATCCGGCCTATCAGGGCGGCATCATCGCGGCGCGTCGCGGTTGGCTCGCTGACAATGAAGAGACGGCGGTGAAGTTCCTGCGCGGCTATCTCAAGGGCCTCGCCTGGACTCTGAATCCCGCCAATCGTGAGGCGGCGGAGGCGTTGTTGCTGGAGAAGATGCCGGAAATTCAGCCGATGGCGGCCAAGGCAGTGATGACCAGCCTGCTCTCGCCGCGTTCCGGCCTCACGCCAGGGGCTGCGATCGTGCCGGACGGCATGGCACAGGTGCTGGCGTTGCGGTCGAAATACAGCAAGGCCGGCGTCGAGCTCGTAGATTACACGAAGTATCTGGCGTTGGGGTGCTTGGAGCGGGCCGCCTCCTGATTTTTTCGTCATTGCGAGCATCGTAGTGCGGACTGCGCTGCGCTGGTCCGCCCTACGAGACTCTTCGCAATGACGATGTTAAAACGACATCAAAAGAAAACGGGGGAACCAAACCAATGACCACCACCGCAGCCGCACCGGTCTTCGATATCGGCATCAACGAAAAGCTCACCTTCCAGCAGATGCTGATCATGGCGGTGCAGAACATCTTCGGCATGACCGGGATGTTCGTCTTCCCGTCGCTGTTCGGCCGCGCTTTCGGGATGCCGAATGAGCAGATCGCCTATATCTACGGCATGACCTTCCTGGTCTCAGGCTTCATCACCGTCTTCCAATCTGTGGGACTTCTCCGTCTACCCATTGTCCACGGCCCCTATGTCGGCACGTTCATCGCGCTGATGGTGTTGGGCCACATCCCCGGCATGGGGCTGGGCGTGGCCTATGGCTCGTTCTTCGTCGCCGCCGTGATCTGGGCGTTGCTCGCCATTCCGGTGCGGGGTATCAGCTTTCTCGCTCTGTTCGGACGGCTGTTTCAAACGCCGATGATCAGTGGCGTGATGGTGATCCTGCTGATGGTGCAGATCGCCTCGGTCTCGGTGCCGGTCTGGATCGGCCATCCGCCGAGCCCAGGCTTTGGGATGATCAACATTGTCGCGGGCTTTGTCGGCGTGGTGGCGTTCGTCGCGATGACGCTGCGTGGCGGCATCTGGTTCCGGCGCGGCGCGATTTTGGCGGGGTTGGTGCTCGGAACTATCGCCTATTCCGCCTTCCTGCCGATCTCGCTCGCCCCGGTCGCCTCCGCCCCTTGGCTGGTGGTGCCGCAGGCCTTTCCGTTCGGCTTCGAGGTGCGCACCGATGCGGTGATCATCTTCCTGCTGGTGCTGGTGCCGTGCTCGATCACCACGATGTCGCTCTATCAGGTGGTTGCCGATTGGGGGAATGAGAAGATCACGCCGCTGCGGATGTCGGAAGGCTGCTTCGCCGCCGCATTGGGTGGCATTCTGGCAGCTTTGCTCGGCTCGTTCAGCACCACGGTCTATCCCGACAACATGGGCATGTTGCGCTCAACCCGCGTCGGCTCGCGCTACGGCACGCTGGCTGCAGGCGTTTTGCTGGTGCTGCTCGGCTCCTGCGTGAAGTTCGACATGCTGCTGGTGATCATCCCAACCGCCGTGTTGGCCGGTGTGGCGACGGTGCTGTTCGGCATCGTGATGGTGCACGGCATCCATCTGCTCTCCGGCATCAACTGGACCGACCGCAACCTCGTCATCGCAGGCACCGCGCTGATGACAGGGCTGGGCGGGCTGCTGGTGGAGCCGGATATTGCCAAGCTGCTGCCGCTGATCATCCAACTCGTGCTGAAACAGCCGGCGGTGAGCGGTGGGCTGACATTGTTGGTGCTGTACGCACTGCTGGGCGATAAGCCTCGAAAAACCGAGGTGTAGGGCGGAGAAGCGCAGGGCCATCCGCCCTGCGCCTTTTCCCGGCGTTTATTACCGGCGTTTGCCCATCATCGCGTCCAGGCTCCAGGCACCGGCTCCGACGGCGAGCAATTGCAAGTGGCCACCGGCCATGGCGAGGTTCTTGACGAAATTCGTCATCTGCCCGCCGTCGCCCGGCACGTAATGCACCTGAACTGCGGTCCAGATGCAGTAGACCGCCAGCAGGAAAGCGGCGATCCGGGCCTTGAAGCCGAGCACGGTGCAAATCGCGCCGAAGAACATGGTCGCTTCCGCCACCCAATAGGTGATCTCCGGCAGCGGAAAGCCATTCTTGGCGATTGATGCAACGAAGCGGTCATGGTCGCCGAAATTCGCGATGCTGGTGCGAAAGAAGATATAGCCCAGCAGGATTCGCCCAATCAGTTGGGCCGCGTTCGATAACGTCGGGTTCACGGCGTCCTCCCAAAATGTTGATGCGCCACGATGTCTCATTCGCGACGAATCACCAAGAGGGACGCAATTTTGTTCCCACCTGCGTGACGCATTGCAACAAGATCCGTGCTAGGACGCATACACACGGCATTGCGCGGCGGGCTGGCATCGATCCTGCTTCGACCCGCAGGCTTCCGCCGCGAAAGGATCGTCGAGATGGACCAGGCCACCCAAGCCGCCAGTTCCGCAGCCAGCCCGGAGGTCGCCGCCCTGCGCGAGGCCGTGGTGGCTCAGCTCACCTACAATGTCGGCAAGGACCCCCAGCAGGCCACGCCTCGGGACTGGTTTCTCGCCACCGCCTATGCGGTGCGCGACCGGATGGTCGATCAATGGATCCCGTCCTCGCGCGTGGTGCGCAAAGAGGGTCGCAAGCAGGTCTATTACCTTAGCCTCGAATTCCTGATCGGCCGGCTGCTGTTCGACAGCTTGAGCAATCTCGGCATTCTGGAGCCGATGCGTGAGGCGCTCGATGGTTTGGGGGTCAGTCTGGCGGCGTTGCAGGATCTCGAACCTGATGCAGCCTTGGGCAATGGCGGCCTCGGTCGCCTCGCCGCCTGCTACATGGAGAGCATGGCAACGCTCGCGGTGCCAGCCTATGGCTATGGCATCCGCTACAATCACGGGCTGTTCCAGCAGAAGATCAAGAATGGCTGGCAGCAGGAATTCCCGGAGACTTGGCTCTCCTTCGGCAATCCGTGGGAATTCGCCCGTCCGGAGCTCTGCCATCAGGTCGGCTTCGGCGGTACCATCGAGCAGAGCAGTTCGCTGGATGGCCTGTCGCCCGCCGTTTGGATCCCGTCTGAGCGCGTTGATGCGGTGGCCTATGACATCCCGGTGGTGGGGTGGCGCGGCAAGCATGTGAACACGCTGCGCCTCTGGTCCGCCCGCGCCTCTGACCCGCTGCGGCTGGACGCCTTCAACCGCGGTGACCATGTCGGCGCACTCGCCAACCGCTCGCGCGCCAACGCGATCAGCCAAGTGCTGTATCCGTCCGACGAGACGCCGGAAGGCCAGGAATTGCGGCTGCGGCAGGAATATTTCTTCTCCTCCGCCTCGCTGCAGGAGA
>CAITEF010000259.1 GCA_903891315.1 uncultured Rhodospirillales bacterium
CATGTCTCGGCGGTACGCACCTTCTTCCGCTATCTCGACCGCCAGCACGGGATCGACAATGCGCAACTGGCCCTGCTCACCCTCCCCCGTGTCAGCAAACCGCTGCCGCGTGCGTTGAGCCCGGACGACGCGACATCGGTGGCGCGCGAGATCGGCGACATGGAAGACGGTGCCTGGGCTGAGCGCGACGTGGCACTGTTCGCCCTGCTCTATGGCAGCGGCTTGCGCATCAGCGAGGCGCTTTCGCTGAACCGCCGCGATGCCCCCAAGGCCGGGAGTGAGGCTGCTCTGCGCGTTCTCGGCAAAGGCGGCAAGGAACGACTGGTGCCGGTGCTGCCGGAAGTCCGCGCTGCGATGTCCTCTTGGCTCGCAGTGCATCCACAGCCGGAGCCCGATGCACCGTTGTTCCTCGGCAAACGCGGCAAGCGGCTGGACGCTGCGGTGGCACAGAAGATCCTCCGCGAATTCCGCCGCCTCAACGGCCTGCCGGAACACGCGACTCCGCACGCCCTGCGGCATTCCTTTGCCACGCATCTTCTGGCAGGCGGTGCGGATCTGCGCGCGATCCAGGATCTGCTCGGTCACGCCAGCCTGTCGACCACGCAGCGCTACACGGCAGTCGACACCAAGCAGCTGATGGAAGTCTGGCGGCGGACGCATCCACGAGGGTGAGTCGCTTTGGCATTCTATTGTCATTGCGAAAGACGACGCTTTACCGCCCCAACAACCTCGGCTCGCCCATCGTGAACCAAGCCTTGGCAATCTTCCCGTCCACCACCTCATAGATCGCAATCACGTCGATCTCGCCGAGGCCTTCGGGGAAATTCCGTGTGACCACCTCCTGATCCACCACGACATTGCCGACCGACATCCGCCCGATCAGCCGACCATGCAGATCCGGCTCGTTGAATCGGACAACATGGCGCTCCCGGACCTCGGCCAAACCGCTGGCCAGCAGCGTCGAGGGAAACGCAAAATATTGGCAATCCTCCGCCCAGACCGACATGAACGCGTCGATATCGCGGCGATTATACGCCTCCAGTTGTAACGCGACCGGTTGTTCGACCGCGTTCATGCGCCCAGCAACCCCTTCGCACCTTCCCACAATTGCCCGACCAACGCCTCCGCCGGGACCGCCTGCGCCAAGCCGGCCGACTGCCCGGCCCAGGCCTGCATATGCTGAAGATCGCCCGACTTGGTCGCCGCATCGCGCATCGCCTGGGTCAGCGCACGCTGCACCGGATAGGGCGCTGGCTCCGGCCCCTCGGCGGCGGCGGCGACGTAATCCGTGGCAATCGAACGCCCAAGCCTGCCGCTGAATGCCCGCGTCAGGCGCGTGTCTTCCGGTGCGGTGCGACCCAACCCTTCCGCCCAGGCAGGCGCGATCTTGGCCTCCGGGGTGCGCAGAAATCCGGTGCCGATCTGCACCGCAGACGCCCCCAGCAGCAAGGCCGCCGCGATCCCGCGCGCATCAGCAATACCGCCCGTCGCGATCACTGGCACACGCACCGCATCCGCAATCGCGGGCAGCAACGCGAACAATCCCACCACTTGCTCGGCCACATTGTCCGCCTCGAACGCCCCGCGATGCCCTCCTGCCTCGCCGCCCTGCGCGATCACCGCATCTGCGCCCGCCGCCTCAGCCGCACGTGCCTCAGCCACCGTGGTGGCAATTGCGAACCATGCGATGCCTCGCTGTTTGATCCGGCGCCCGAAATCGGGCGGATATAGCCCCATCACCGAGGAGATGATCGCGGGCCCCGCCTCCAACATCGCCTCGCATTGCGCCGCGAAATCCGGCGGCGTCGCATCGCCTGCGTTCTTGGCGACTTCCGGCCCGTGTTGGCCGAGAAATGCGCGCAGTCGCGCCTCGTTCTCCGCATCCCGCGCCGGCGGCGGATCGGGGATCCAGAGATTAAGTTGGAACGCCCCATTGCTGCCCGCGCGCACTTCCTGCGCCCAGGCGCGGATCGCATCCGGCTGCATCAACAAACAGCCCGCCGCTCCCAGCCCACCCGCACGGCCCACCGCAATCGACAGCGACGGTGCACTCGCCCCGGCCATCGGCGCCAACAGGATCGGCACCCTCAGCCCGAAACGCTCACAAAATGCGGCAGAACGGGCGAGGGCTTGGTGCATCTTAGCGTCTCCAGACGAAGGCCGAACTCACCGAATAATTCCACACCAGGCTCATCACCGCACCGACCAGCCCGGCGATCACCCAATTCGTCATCTGCGGCCCGAACAGGAAGGCGGCCACCGACAAATTGCCCGCCGCCCCCACCGCCGAAATCAGCGCAAACAGCAGCAATCCGCGCCACAGCTTGGCACCCTTCAGCCGCTTGTCACCGAAGGTGATGATATTGTTCAGCACGAAATTGCCGAGAACCGCCACACCCGTGGCCAAACCTTGGGCTGCGTCGAACTCAAGCCCCACCGCCTTCAGCGACAGCAGCAGCACCAGCATGTGCAACACCACACCGACCGAGCCGACACCGGCGAACAACACGAAACGCACCGGCACGATATGGCCGACCATCT
Source organism: uncultured Rhodospirillales bacterium (assembly GCA_903891315.1). Taxonomy (GTDB): domain Bacteria; phylum Pseudomonadota; class Alphaproteobacteria; order Acetobacterales; family Acetobacteraceae; genus CAIQQQ01. The sequence continues at coordinate 2,542 of CAITEF010000259.1, forward strand.
TGTCGATCAGCAGCAGCGCGTAGTCCCGCATCACTCCGATATCGAGCTTGCTCTCCCCCGCCACGCGGGTGCGGAACTGGAATGGAACTTCGACAATCTTCGGCGGCGTCGGCAGTGAGGCGATGATATCGAGCAGGATTTTGAAGCCGATCGCCGAGAGGTTCGGCAGGGCCACGTCGAACACCTCACGCTTGAGCATGAAGAACCCGCTCATTGGGTCCGCCACATGGGCCTTGAGCACCTTCTGGCCCAGTTTGGTCGCCAGATCGGACATCCCGGCCCGCGTCTTGTCCCACTCGCCGATGCCGCCACCGGGCACGTAGCGGCTGCCGATCACCAGATCGGCGCCGTCGCGCAATGCCTGGAGCATCACCGGCAGACGGGTCTCGTCATGCTGCATATCGCCGTCCATCGCGGCCACATTGGGCGCAAAACTCGCCTGCGCGCCCTCGATGAACGCACTCGCCAGCCCGCGCCTGCCGACGCGATGGATCATCCGCACGCGCGGTTCGCTGGCGGCGACTGCGCGGATCGCCTCGCGGGTGCCGTCGCGGCTGTTGTCGTCGACGAACATGATCTCCCACGCCACCTCGCCCATCGTCTCGCGCACCGCGGCGACCAGGGGGACGATATTGTCGCGTTCGTTCAGCACCGGCACAACGATGCAGAGTTCCGGCAGGCCCACAATGGGGCTGGTGTGTGACTGGCTCATGGGGCGGGGTTATAGACGTCGACGGAATTGCTTGCACTCCCTTGCGCTTGGGACTATCCCATGCAGCATCGACATTCTCCGGCTTTTTGGGGGGTGGCCCTCACGGGCCGCCTTTTTTGTTTTGGACAACACTGAAGACGAAAACGAAATCGCCGCACCCGCCCAACTTGGGCTGGAAGCGCGCATTATTGTGCGGATCGAACCGACCCTGACCGATCTCGGCTATGAGATCATCCGCGTGCAGGTGCTCGGCCGAGAGCGCCCAACGGTCCAGATCATGGCCGACCGTGCCGATGGTTCGATGATCGGCATCGGCGATTGCGAGATCATCTCGCGCGCCGTCGGGGCCGTGCTCGATGTCGATGACCCGATCCCCGGTCGTTGGACCCTCGAAGTCAGCTCCGCTGGTATCGACCGCCCGCTGACCCGTCTGAAGGATTGGGTGCGCTTCGCGGGCCATGTCGCCCGCGTCGAACTTGCCCTTCCCATCGACGGACGCCGCCGTTGCAGTGCCATCATCGTCGAGGCCGATGCCGAGCGGGTGATCCTGCGCGACGCCAAAGGCGATTTCACCGTGCCCATGGCCGATATCCGTCGCGCCAAGCTGGTGCTGACCGACGAACTGATTGCCGCCACCATGCCCGACTCGGCGGATGCCGAGCCGGAGCCCGAATCCGAACCCGCAAAAGCCGCTCCTCGCAAGGCGGCCCACCCCAAACGCAAAGCGCATTGAAGGCGAATCATGGACACTTCCGTCTCCCGCCCCGAACTCCTCCTGGTTGCTGACGCCGTCGCACGCGAGAAATCGATCGATCGCGACGAAGTGCTCGAAGCTATGGAGCAGGCCATTCAGAAAGCCGGCCGTGCCAAATACGGGCACGAGAAGGACATCCGCGCCACCATCGACCGCAAAAACGGCGATGTGCGTCTGTCGCGCTGGACCCAGGCCGTCACCGTCGTCGAGAACGAAGAGACCCAGATCCCGCTGCACATCGCCCGCAAATTCCAGCCCGAAATCGAAGATGGCGGCTTCATCGTCGACCCGCTGCCGCCGATCGATTTCGGCCGCATCGCAGCCCAGACCGCCAAGCAGGTGATCGTGCAGCGTGTGCGCGAATATGAGCGCAAGCGTCAGTATGACGAGTTCAAGGATCGCGTCGGCGAGATCGTCAACGG
>CAITEF010000260.1 GCA_903891315.1 uncultured Rhodospirillales bacterium
AGCATGTCGATCCCACCGGGTTGGCCGCGCGCTTTTGCGCCCAATTTCCTATCGCTTCGACCCGCGATCCGATTCAAGCTTGCTATCTTGAATTGCGTGGCTTTGCCACGATTGAGGCCTACCGGGCCACGCGCAACAAAACCAGCCTGCGCAAGCTCGACGGGTATCGTCGCGCCTTGTGCAGAATAGAAAATCTAAAATTCAGTATTGAGGAGGATTTGGCGGCCAAGCGCGCGCTGATTGATTGGTTGTTGACCGAAAAATCATCATGGCTCGTGCGAAATCGGAAAGACAATCCGTGGATTGGTCGGGAATCTTATCGAGATTTCCTTCACGCACTGATCAATCCGTCTGTGGGGAGATCGCCACTGTTGCTTGTGCGCTTGAGTGTCGAAGAACAAACCATCGCCGCCTGCATGTTTTCAATCGACCGGCATATGATGGAATCCATTCTGGGGGCCTATGATCCGCATTGGAGCCATTATTCGCCGTCCAATCTCCTGATCCTGGATTGTATCGCGTGGGCGCAGGCTCATGGTTTGGATTTTGACTTCCGGATCGGAGGGGAGCGCTACAAACGCAGTTGGGCGAATCGGGAAATCATCCGCCACAGCCATTTTATCGCTTTGACTCCCAAGGGGCTGATCCCGGTTTTGCGGGAAGGGGCGAGGCTGACCTATTTGCGGATGCGCGGGCGCTGCCGTCGCGGCCTTGGGTTTTTTGTCGGACGTATCATCAAGCCATTTTTGGCCCAATTGCCTCAGGCAATTTTGCCCAGAAGATTGCGGCAGGCGACAGTGAAATGAGCGCGCCGCGCCGCGTTCTCCTGCTTGCACTGGACAATTGGTACAGCACTTCGCGGTTGCCGTATGCACTGAAAACGGCCGGGCTTGAGGTCGGGCTAGCGACGCAGCCGGGAACGATGGTCAGCGATTCCATCCATCTCGACCGCTGCTATACTCGCAGGCGGCAGCGCGATCAGCGTGGATGGCTGGCTTGGCTGCGCGATGCGATTTTGGATTTTCAACCTGATTTCGTCATTCCAGCCGATGAGGATGCGGTTCGGGTTTGCCATTTCATCCTACTGCAGCGCAAACATTCATGGCCGCGGTCGATTGTGGACGTGCTGCAACGCTCGATCGGTGATGTGAAAACATTGCCCGACCGCAGCCACCGAGACGCGATTCTGCGCCGGGCCCGGCGATTGGGGATCGAAGTCCCAATTGGACGCGTCGTCAGACGCAAGACCGACGCTGATGCCTTCATGCGCGAGTTGCACAGGCGAGCAGTTCTGAAAACGGATCACAGCTTTGGCGGCCAAGGCGTGGTGATCTGCCAAGATCGGCAGCAACTCGATTCAGCCTATATCCGGCTCTCCGAACGCAGTCTGGAGGTCTCAGGGCGACCCTGGGCGAGGCTGCGCGAGGCGGTTCGCCGCGGCGTGTTCGGCGCTGACCCAGTGTTTGAAGGGGGCGGACGCTCACAGCTTCATGTTGAGACAAAAATTGAAGGCAGGCCGGTATTTCACACCGCCGTAGCCCAAGATGGCGTCTGCCTTGATGGATTCTCCGCCGATGTCGAATTGTGCTATCCGCTACCAACTGGGCCGAGTTCGCGGGTGACCCTTTATCACTGCGCGCAAATGGCGGCGTTCACCCAGGCGTTGGTGGCCGATCTGGGTTTCAGCGGGTTTTGCGGCTTGGATTTCATCCGAAGTGACGATGGACGGCTGACTTTGCTGGAATTCAACCAACGCCCCACCTCGGTCTCCCATCTTGGCCATCATGTTGGCGCGGATCTGTTTGCCGCGCTGGCCAGCGGTCGCGGCGGAGTGGTTGCCAATCGCGGCAACGCGACACAGTGCGTGGCGCTCTTTCCCCAGGATTGGTTGCGAGACCCAGCCGCACAAGACCGGGCGACGTTCGTCGTCGACCGCCCCGACGAGGAGCCTGATATTTTAAAAACGATGCTAGGCAGGATCGGTCAAGCTAAAGCCGCCCGTGTCGCCTGATAATGGGCAGCGGTACCGGCAGGACGTCCTTACCGCTTCACGCCGCCGTGGTATCGCTTACCCCACCATCTCGCACTGGAACCCATCACCCCAGCGCTTGACCTTCATCGCCGATGGCGACGGGAAATGCACCGTGCAGCACAACGTGTCGGTGTCGCAGTAACGCTCCAGAAACGCCCGCCTTGTGACAGCGGACTTCACGGGGTCCACGTCAAAGGCCGGTGAGAGATTGGTGTAACGCGCCTGCAGCGGCGAGTGAAAAATATCGCCGGTCATCACTGCCTCGTCGCGCCCGCGCCCGAACTGGACCGCGACATGGCCGGGCGTGTGGCCAGGTGTCGGCAGCAGACGGACATGGTCGCCAATGCCGAAATCGTTGCCAACCAAATCCGCGCGCCCGGCGGCCACAATGGGCAGCACCGATTCAACCATCGGCCCGACCGGCTCGGCGGCGTTCTTCGCCGACCAGAAATCATATTCACTGTGGTTGAACACGTAGCGCGCGTTGGGGAAGGTCGGCACCCAAACGCCATTTTCCAGCCGCGTGTTCCAGCCGACATGATCGACATGCAAATGGGTGCACATCACATAATCGATGTCCTCAACCCGCAGGCCGTGGGCCGCGAGATTGCGCATGTAGACATCGTCGTTCTTCAGGTTCCAGGTCGGGCGCGGGACGTTCTTGTGGTTGCCGATGCAGCTGTCGATCATGATGGTGTGATGCGGCGTGCGCACCACCCAGCTTTGGAAGCAGAAGATCAGGAAGTCGTTTTCAGTCAGCGCCTTGGGCTGCATCCAGCCGCGATTTTCGGCCAGCATCTCTTCGGTCAGGCCTGGCAGCATCTGCAACGCTGGTCCCATCGCCATTTCGGCTTCGACGATGCGATGGATGGTCATATCGCCGATCTGGAAGGTGGTGGTCATTGCGGATGCCTCACAGGTTTTGCCGAATGATGTTGGGCAAAACCGCCCGCGTCCAGACCGGATTCAATGAAAAGCCTATTCGGCCAATGCCGAGCATTTCCGGGTTTCTTCGACCCGAACTCGGATCAGCCGCACACCGCATCCTGCGAGCAACTCTGGCCCGACGACGTCGAGCAGATGAGTTGCCATGTTTTCGGCGGTGGGGTTGAACGGCGTCGCCACCACCGACTCGCCCCAAACGAGATCGAGCACACCGAACTCCGGCCCAGCTTCGGCGAGTTTGCGCATCTGTGCCAGAACGGGGTCGTTCTCCCACAGCAACATCTTGTGGTCCCAGTGGGTTTCAAGCCACTCGCACAATGTGTCCTTGATCACCGAAAAGTCGATCACGCGTCCCAACGGGTCGAGTGAATCGGCGGTGCAGGTGAAGGTGATGCGATAATTGTGGCCGTGCAGGAAACGGCATTTGGTCTCGTGGCCGCAGACGCGGTGGCCGCAAGAAATATCGTGATAACGCTCAACAGTGATCACGCGCACAATTCGACGTTCCCATTTTGCGGCACATCACCTGCCGCAGGGCGGGGGCGTGGCCTCAGTTCGGCCCGCAATACGCCCTACGGCCAAGCTGGTCCATACGAGCATTGGCGCAAACGCCGTCATTCTCCATAATTTTCAAACGTTTGATGAGATCTTCACAAATTCGTTCCATGGCCCAGCGGCTTTAAGCGAGCACCGGAATCCGTTTGACGACGGCCCGAGGCGTCATCTTCGCCCGCGCCCCTTCTTCTTGTTCGGATCCCATCCGCCGCCACCCGGTCCACCCGGCTTCGGCATCCAATCCTTCTTCGCCTTCGCCCCGCCGGAATTCGCGGCAGGCGGCGGCGCGGGCAAGCCAAGATCGAGCGCTTCCAGCCGCTTGATCTCGTCACGCAGGCGTGCGGCTTCCTCGAACTCCAGATCGGCGGCGGCCTTGCGCATCCGCTTTTCCAACTCGGCGATGCTACTTTTGAGATCTTTGCCGACGAAATCGGTGATCCCACTCTCAGGTACCGCCTCCACAGTGACGTAATCCTGCTCGAACACCGATTGCATCGCCTGGCCGATATTCTTCTTTACCGACATCGGCGTGATGCCATGCGCCTCGTTCCAGGCGCGCTGCTTGTTCCGCCGACGATCCGTCTCCTCAATGGCGAAGCGCAGGCTGCGCGTCATCGTGTCGGCATAGAGGATCACCCGACCATCCACGTTGCGCGCCGCCCGGCCAATTGTTTGGATCAGCGAGGTCTGCGAGCGCAGGAAGCCCTCCTTATCCGCATCCAAAATGGCAACCAACTGACACTCGGGAATATCCAACCCCTCACGCAACAGGTTGATGCCGATCAGCACGTCGAACGCGCCGAGCCGCAGATCGCGGATGATCTCGATGCGCTCCAGCGTGTCCACGTCCGAATGCAGATAGCGCACCCGCACACCCTGTTCCGTCAGATACTCGGTCAGATCCTCCGCCATACGCTTGGTCAGCACCGTCACCAGAATGCGTCCGCCGACCGCGGCCACTTTCTTCACCTCGCCCAGCAGATCATCCACCTGGTGCTCAACCGGGCGGATTTCAGTGATCGGGTCGATCAGTCCGGTCGGCCGAATCACCTGCTCGGCAAACGTGCCGCCAGTGCGTTCCATCTCCCACGGGCCGGGTGTGGCGGAGACGAAGATGGTTTGCGGGCGGAAGCGCTCCCATTCGTCGAATTTCAGCGGCCGGTTATCGATGCAGGAGGGCAGGCGGAATCCGAATTCGGCCAGGATCGATTTGCGCGCATGGTCGCCGCGCTCCATCCCGCCGATCTGCGGCACGGTTACGTGGCTCTCATCGACGATCAGCAGCGCGTTTTCCGGCAGATACTCAAACAAGGTCGGCGGCGGCTCGCCCGGATTGCGGCCGGAGAGATAGCGGGAATAATTCTCGATGGATTTGCACGAGCCGGTGGTCTCGATCATCTCGATATCGAAGGTGGTGCGCTGTTGCAGCCGCTCGGCCTCCAGCAGCTTGCCCTCGGCGACGAACTTGGCGAGCTGGTTGCGCAACTCGATCTTGATATCGGCAATCGCCTGAGTGAGCGTGGGGCGCGGCGTGACATAGTGGCTGTTCGGGTAGACCGTGACGGTCTCCAGATCGGCGGTCTTCTCCCCCGTGAGCGGGTCGAATTCGTGGATCGTCTCAATCTCGTCGCCGAACAGCGAGATGCGCCAGGCGCGATCTTCGTAATGCGCCGGGAAGATATCCACCACCTCGCCACGCAGCCGGAAATTGCCGCGCTGGAAGGCGGCGTCATTCCTTCGATACTGCAATTCCACCAGCCCCCGCGCCAGCTTGTCGCGGTCGATATGCCCGCCGACTTCGAGCTTGACCACCATTCGCCCATAGGTCTCTACCGAGCCGATACCGTAGATGCAGGAGACGGAGGCGACGACCACCACGTCATTGCGTTCCAGCATCGCCTGTGTGGCGGAGTGGCGCATGCGGTCGATCTGTTCGTTGATTTGGCTGTCTTTTTCGATATAGGTGTCGGTGCGCGGAACGTAGGCTTCGGGCTGGTAGTAGTCGTAATACGAGACGAAATATTCGACCGCGTTGTCCGGAAAGAAGCTCTTCATCTCGCTGTAAAGCTGGGCGGCCAGCGTCTTGTTGGGGGCCAGCACCAGTGTAGGGCGCTGTACCGCCTCGATGCATTTGGCTATGGTGAAGGTTTTGCCCGAGCCGGTGACGCCAAGCAGCACCTGATCCTGCTCGCCTGCCTCAATGCCACCGACGAGCGTCTTGATCGCCGCGGGCTGGTCGCCGGCGGGCTCGTATTCGGAGACCACGCGCAGCCGAGTGGTGACAGGCTTGGCGGGCTGTTTCAACGGGGCGAACTGGACGATCTGATCCAAGGCTGGTCTCCTATCCTCCGGTCGGACTTGTAGGGTGGCGATGCCGCAGGCATCCCACCAGTGACATGGTGGGATGCCTGCGGCATCGCCACCCTACAGGTCAAAATAGGTTGGGAGAGCGACATGCCGCAAGATTTCCACGGGGTGATGCCCTATCTCGTCTCCCCCGTCAGTGCGGACGGTGTGGTGAAGGAGCGTGTGCTCGGCGATCTGTGCGAGCATCTGATCGCATCCGGCGTGCATGGTCTGGTGCCGCTCGGCAGCACCGGCGAGTTCGCCTATCTCAACACCACGCAGAAAGAGGCGGTGATCGCGACCACCATCGCCGCTGCAGCTGGGCGCGTGCCGGTGATCGCAGGCGTTGCCGCCACCACGGTTGCCGATGCGGTGGCGCAGGCGAAATCCGCCGCGCGCGCCGGGGCGGACGGGATTTTGGCGATATTGGAGGCATATTTCCCGCTCAGCGAGGTGCAGATAGAGAGCTATTTCGCGGCGATTGCAGCTGCCACTGATTTGCCGGTCACTCTCTATACCAACCCGAATTTCCAGCGCGCCGATCTCTCCATCACCTCCATAGAGCGGCTCTCGCGCATTGAGACGATCCGCTATCTGAAAGACGCCTCCTCCAACACCGGGCGGTTGCTCAGCATCATGAACGCGGTGGGGGATCGGATGAAGATCTTCTCGGCCTCCGCCCATATCCCGGCCTGCGTGATGCTGCTCGGTGGCCAGGGCTGGATGGCGGGGCCCGCCTGCGTGGTGCCGAAGCCGTCGATCCGGCTTTACGATCTGTGTCGTGCCGGGAAGTGGGAGGAGGCGATGGTGGGGCAGCGCGCCCTGTGGTCGATCAACGAACTCTTCGCGCGGCACAATCTGGCGGCGTGTATCAAGGCGGGGCTGGAGAGCCAGGGGTTTGACGTCGGCGACCCGCTGCCGCCACAGGCCCCGCTGGGGGCGGAGGCACGGGCAACTGTGGTGAGGGCCTTGGAAAAATTGAATAAATAATCGTCATTGCGAGGAACGGAGTGACGAGGCAACCCAGGAATCACAACCAGCGATTCCTGGGTTGCTTCGTCGTTTCACTCCTCGCAATGACGGCGAAATTTACACGCTCGGCCGCCCAATCGAGTGATACGCAAACCCGGCCCCGGTCATCGCCCCCGGCTCGTAGACGTTGCGCAGATCAACAATCACCTGCCCAGCCATCGCTGCCTTGAGTTGGTTGGGGGTGATCGCGCGGAATTCGTTCCATTCCGTCACCACCACCAGCACATCGGCACCCGCCGCCGCATCGAGCGCTGAGGTGCAATAGATCGTCTCCGGCGGCATCACCGCGCGAGCCTGTTCCATGCCCTCCGGATCGAATGCGCGCAGAACAGCCCCTTCTCCCACCAGACGAGACGCAATTGAGATTGACGGGCTGTCGCGCATATCGTCGGTCTCGGGCTTGAAGGTCAGGCCCAGCATGGCCACCGTCTTTCCGCGCACCGAACCGCCGGCAGCGTGGATCACCCGCATCGCCATGTTGGCCTTGCGCGCATCATTGACGGCCACCACTGTCTCGATCAGCCGCGTCGGAGCACCGGCGTCCTGCGCGATGCGGGAAAGGGCCAAAGTATCCTTCGGGAAGCACGAGCCACCAAAGCCCGGGCCAGGATGCAGGAATTTGCGGCCGATCCGGCCATCGAGCCCGATCCCGCGTGAGACATCCTGCACGTTGGCACCGACCCGCTCACACAGATCGGCCATCTCGTTGATGAACGTCACCTTCATCGCCAGGAACGCGTTGGCGGCGTATTTGGTCAGTTCCGCCGTCTCGATGCTGGTGAAGACGATGGGGGCCTCGATCAGATAGAGCGGACGATACAGCAGTCGCAGCATCTCGCGCGCATGCTCGGTCTCGCAGCCGATCACCACACGATCCGGTCGCATGAAATCGCCAATCGCACTGCCTTCGCGCAGGAATTCCGGGTTGGAGGCGACATGCACCTCCAAATCCGGGCGACGTTTGGCGAGAATTTCGGCCACAGTCCGCCCGGTGCCGACCGGCACGGTCGATTTGGTGACGATCACCGTGGGCTTCTTCAGCACATCCGCCACCGCCTCGACAGCGGCGTACACATAAGTCAGGTCGGCATGGCCGTCGCCACGGCGGGAGGGCGTGCCGACG
>CAITEF010000261.1 GCA_903891315.1 uncultured Rhodospirillales bacterium
GAATCACCTGCACCGTGCCGCCCAGGTAATCGCCGCGCCGTTCGGCGGCGATCACATCCGAATAGATGCGCCCCGTGGTCCAGTTATCCGCCTTGCGCGCATGCACGCCGGTGAAGCGTTCATAATGGCCAAGATCAAGATCGGTTTCCGCCCCATCATCGGTGACGAACACCTCACCATGCTGGTAGGGCGACATCGTGCCAGGATCGACGTTCAGATACGGGTCGAGCTTGCGCATGCGCACGGTGTAACCGCGCGTTTGCAGCAAAGCCGCGAGAGCAGCCGCAGCCACGCCCTTGCCAAGGGACGACACCACGCCGCCGGTGACGAATACGAACCGGGTCATGGGCGCACACCATATTGGTGCCGCCGAGTCGCGGGAAAGACGATCCACATGCCACGCAATCCTGTCTGCTCAGCACACAATGATTGGCTCCCGCCCTTTGGTGGGGCGGGGCCGGAAACCCCAGAATTCCGGGGGCGTCAGTTGGTTGGGACCGCCGGGCCTTTCGGCGCAGCCGGTGCCGCCGGGGCGGCGGGGAGGGAGAGGGCCGGCTTGCTGTCCGGCGTATCAAGGATCGAGCCGGACCGACCAACGACGCCGCGGTTCAACAACGCCAGCGACAGCGACAAGCCGAAAAACAGCGCGCCCAGAATCGACGTGGTCCGGGTGAGAAGATTGGCGGTGCCGCGCCCGCCCATGAACGCGCCCATGCCCTGCGAGCTGCCAATGCCCAGCCCACCGCCCTCGCTGCGCTGAATCAGCACGAGGCCGATCAGGGCGATGGTGACGAAGAGATGGATGATCAGCAGAACGTTCGTCATGATTTCCCTCGGAACAAGCGCGGCTTCTAACCCGCGCGAACGCCGGTCGCAACCGCGTCGGACGCATGGGCGATGGCCAGGAAATCCGCAGCCACCAGGCTGGCCCCACCGACCAACGCGCCACCGACTTCCGGCAACGACATCAACGCGGCGGCGTTGGACGGCTTGACCGAACCGCCATACAGAATCCGCAAGCCGCCACCGGTCGCACCGAGATGAGAGACCAGCGTTGCACGGATATGCGCATGCATCTCGGCGACATCCGCCTCGGATGGCGTGCGCCCGGTGCCGATTGCCCAGACCGGCTCATAGGCGACAACACCCGCGAAATCCGGCGGCAGGCTGCCGGTCAACTGCAATGCCACCACTGTATTCTGCTCGCCAGCCAAACGCTGCGCTTCGGTCTCGCCGACGCAGACGATGGGGGCAAGACCGGCGGCCACCGCCGCCAGCACTTTCGCCAGCACCACGGCGTCGCTCTCGCCATGATCGGCGCGGCGTTCGGAATGGCCGAGAATGACCCAGGCAGCGCCCGCGTCACGCAGCATCGGCGCGGAAATGTCGCCGGTATGCGCGCCGCTCGGTTTGGCGTGGCAGTCCTGCGCGCCGACATGGATTTTCGAGCCGGAGAGCTGGGCTGCGAGCGTGGCCAGCAAGGTGGCGGGAGGGCAGATCAGCAAATCGCAGGCAAGGTCGCCTGCCTGTGCGTCCAGGGAAGCCGCGAGGGCTGCGCCATCTGCCAATTTGCCGTTCATCTTCCAATTGCCAGCGATCAATTGCCGCATTGTCGTGCTCCTTGTCGCTGCGCGGTCTAGCCGATCCCGCCGGTTGGTGGCAAACGATGCGCCAGGGCGGTAAGGTGCCGTCCCTGCTGCGTGGGACCGTATAATGCTGGGCAGTTTTCGCCGCTTCGCCGACACCATCGTCGCCAAGATCTTTTTTGCCATCCTCGTCGCCGCCTTCGCCTTCTGGGGCGTCGGAGACTGGGTGCGCAATTCGGGCAGTGACAGCACGATTGCCATCGTCGGCTCCAAGGACATCGCACCCGATCAGGTCGAGGATCTCTACCGTCGCCAATTGCAGCAGACCTTGAAGATGTCGGGCAGCACCGAGTCGACCCCTGCCATGCGGCGCGCAGTGGCCGGCCAAGCGCTTGATCGGCTGATCGTCACCACCGCGCTCCTCAACAAGGCGAGCGATCTCGGCCTGAAGGTGCCCGATGAGGCGGTGCGCAACACGGTCTTCCAGATCCCTGCCTTCAAGGGCAGCAGTGGTGCGTTCGACCGCAACACCTTCCTGCAGCTGCTGCGCAGCAACAGCCTCACCGAGAAGCGATTCCTCGACGATCTGCGCGACGACATGGCGATCCGCCAGTTGATTCTGCCGCTGCGCGCCGATGCCACGGCCACCGCGACAATGGCCAACGCCTTCTATCGTCTGCAGAACGAAAAGCGGGTCGCGATTGCCGTCGAACTGCCGTTTGCCGCGGCACAATCTCCTGCCGCGCCCACCGAGGGACAACTGCAGCGTTTCTACGAGAACAATGCCAGCCGCTATTCCATCCCCGAACTGCGCCGCATCCGTGCGGTGGTGCTGGCGCCGGAGACGTTGTCGGGTGAAGTGACGATCTCCGATGACGAGGTGCGTCAGGCCTATGAGGCGCGCAGCGCAGAACTGACCCTGCCGGAGAAGCGCAGCGTTCAGGTGCTGCTCACCCAGTCCGAAGACGCCGCCAAGTCGCTCGCCGCACAATGGGCGGTGGGGATGGACTGGGATCAGATTCAGAAAGTCGCGCAGACCACCGGTGCCGCACCCGTTGAGCTTGACGATGCCGCGCAGGTTGAATTCCCGGCCCCCGAACTCGGTCAGGCGGTGTTCGCCAGCCAGCCCAATGTCGTCGCCGCCCCGGTGAAAAGCGCGCTTGGCTGGCACGTGATCAAGGTGATCAAGATCACGCCGGGCGTCTCGCGCTCTCTGGCCGAGATGACCCCCGAGATCCGACAGCATCTCGCCGAGGAAAAAGCCGTCGACCTGCTTTATGTCCGCGCCAACAAGGTCGAGGACGCGCTGGCCAGTGGGACCACGCTGGAGAACCTGCCCGGCGATCTCGGCCTCGCCGCCGTGCAGGGCACGCTTGACGCCCAGGGCAACACGCAGGAGGGCCAGCCCGCGCCGATCCCGGGTCCGGCCGAATTGCGCCCCGCCCTGATCCAGGCCGCCTTCCAGGCCAAACCGGGCGACACTCCGCATCTGGTGCAGGCCCCGAACGCAAAGAACGGCACGCAATCCTTCTACGCCGTCGAGGTCGCCGATATCGCGCCGCCGACCACGCGGCCCTATGCCGATGTCGCCGCCAGCGTGCGTCAGGATTGGGAGCGTGATGCGAAGCGCCACAGCCAGGAAGTCGTCGCCGCCGCGATTCTCGGCGCGGTGAAATCTGGCCAGACCCTGCAGGACGCCGCCGCTGCCCAACATCAGGCGGTGACCCAATTGCCGCCGGTGGGCCGCGAAGCCCCGCCGCCGGGTGTCGCACCGGAACTCGCCGGCACATTGTTCCGCGTCAAGCCGGGCGAGCCCACCATGGTGGAGACACCGCAGGGCTTTGTCGTGGCGGTGCTGTCGGCGATCACCACGCCCGATCCGGCCAACGACGCCGCAGGCGTTGCGCAGATCCGCGACCAGATTGCCAAGCAGATCGCCAGCGATATCGAGACCAGCCTGATTGTGTCGGTGCGCAACGCCGCCAACCCCCGCATCAATTCCGGCCTGCTCAACACGATGGCGCAGGCTGAATAAGACCCACCGGAAAGTGCCTCAGATGACAGACAAAGCCCGCTTCGTTGCCGATTACGACTCCGGTCGTGGGCATCTGGTGTGGCGTCGCGCGGTGGCCGATCTGGAAACCCCGGTCGCCGCCTATCTCAAACTCGTGCAGGGCCGCCCCAACGCCTTCCTGCTCGAATCTGTCGAGGGCGGTGCCTCGCGTGGTCGCTATTCGATCATCGGCATGGAGCCGGATCTGATCTGGCGCTGCCGCAACGGCATCTCCGAACTCAACCGCAACGCCGAGGCCGCCCCCTACGCGTTCGTCCCGCAAGACGGATTGCCGCTCGACAATCTGCGCGTGCTGATCGCCGAGACTCTGCTCGACGTGCCGGAGGAACTCCCGCCAATGGCCGGTGGTCTGGTCGGCTATCTCGGCTACGACATGGTCCGCCAGATGGAAGACCTGCCGAACAAAAACGCCGACCCGATGCACCTGCCGGACGCCGTGCTGCTGCGTCCCACCCTGTTCGCGATCTTCGACAACGTCACCGACCTGCTCACCTTCGCAGCCCCGGTCTATCCCCGCGCTGGGATGTCGGCGGCTGTTGCGTGGCAGGCGGCCCAAGATCGTCTCGATCAGGCCGAACTCGCGCTCACCCGCCCGCTGCCCATCGCCGCCCCCCCGGTCAATCTGCCGCCGCTGGGCGAGCCGCAATCGAGCTTCACCAAGCAGGGCTTCATCGACGCCATCGAGAAGGCCAAAGATTATATCCGCGCCGGTGACGCCTTCCAGATCGTCCCCAGCCAGCGCTTCTCGGTGCCGTTTCAACTGCCGCCCTTTGCGCTCTACCGCGCTTTGCGCCGGATCAGCCCGGCCCCGTTCCTGTTCTTCCTCGATTTCGGCGGCTTCTCGATTGTCGGCTCCAGCCCGGAAATTCTCGTCCGCCTGCGCCACAACGTCGTCACCATCCGACCGCTGGCGGGCACCCGCAAGCGTGGGGCGACGCATGAGGAGGATCAGCGTTTGGCCGAGGAACTCCTCGCCGACCCGAAAGAGCGCGCCGAGCATCTGATGCTGCTCGATCTCGGCCGCAACGATGTCGGCCGGGTCGCAAAGATCGGCACGGTGAAGGTGACGGAAAGCTTCGCCATCGAGCGCTTCAGCCACGTGATGCACATCATGTCGGACGTGCAGGGCGAGCTGGAAGAGGGCCTCGACGCGGTCGACGCCCTGGTCGGCGGCTTCCCGGCGGGGACGCTCACCGGGGCACCGAAGGTTCGCGCGATGGAGATCATCGAGGAATTGGAGCCGATCCGCCGCGGCATCTACGCGGGCTGCATCGGGTATTTTGCCGCAGACGGCTCGATGGACACCTGCATCGGCCTTCGCACGGCGGTGGTCAAAGACGGCACGATGTATATCCAGGCCGGCTGCGGCGTGGTGGCCGACTCGGATCCGGAAGCCGAATACGAAGAAACCCGCCAAAAAGCCCGCGGGATGATGCGCGCCGCCGAAGAAGCCGTCCGCTTTGCGGCGGGTCGAGGGTAGCGAGTAGGGTGGGATCGCGAAGCGACCCCACCATCGTTGTCACACCAAGCGCTGGTGGGGTCCCTGCGGGATCCCACCCTACGAAACCGTCCGAAACCCGTCTCGCAATCACCGAACCGGCGTATACCGCCACACCGAAGCCGGCGGGAAATTCCGCGGCGTCCATTCCTCGCGCTTCGCCGTCAGCCCGTGCTTCTGGAACGGCAGCGGTGAGGTCACGCAATAGCTGTAATGCAGGAAGCCAACACCTGGGGCCACCGCCTGGATCGCGTCGATGAAGCGGCGCTGCTCGGCCACCGGCAGCAGCACCAGCGGCACACCGCACACAACCGAGCCGATATTGCCGCGCACATGGTCGGGCAGCAACTTGGCCAGTTCGCGCGCATCACCTTCGACCACGTTCACGCCCGGCAGCACCTGGCGCAGATGCTCGGCCATGTCGTGGACAATCTCGACCACATAGAGCTTCTCCGGCGGCAGGCCCGCATCGAGCAGCGCTTTCGAGATCACGCCAGTGCCAGCGCCGAGTTCGACCACATACTGATCCGGGTTGCGACGAATCTGCCGGGCCACCCGTTTGCACAGCGATGGCGCGGAGGGGACAATCGAGCCCATCTGCAGCGGATTGGCCGCCCAGCGGCGCAGGAACATCAGCGGGTTGGAAACCTTGGGTGGTTTCCCGCGGTCATTGGACACCGAGGCCTGATCCTCCTGGTTCTGGAGGTCTGTCTGCAAGGCCGCGGATTTCATCACATGCGTCATCGACCGTCACTTTCGTCCTGGTAGAACAGGGCCATAACGCCCGTGCTAGCGCAAAGACGCGGGCACGGAAAGGTGTCGCGTTCACGATCGAACTTCACACTTGTAAATTTTCCACGGTTTTCAGTTTGGTGGCTGCGATACCTGCTTTCGCACCCGCACCAGTCAGGCTATGAGTTCTCACCTTGGCCCACCAGACAGGCTCCGGAAATCCCCGGGTAGCTGTCGTCAAAACAAGGCTTTGATCGCCGCCGATGACAGCCCGCATCCTCATCGTCGACGACGTTCCAGCCAATGTGCGGCTGTTGGAAACTCGTCTTGCCGCGGAATATTATCAGGTCTCCACCGCATCCGATGGGGTCGAGGCGGTGCGTGCTGCTCATAGCTGGCAGCCCGATCTGATTTTCCTCGACGTGATGATGCCGAACATGGACGGCTACGAGGCATGCCGCATCCTCAAGCAGGATCCGGAAACGCTGCATATCCCGGTGGTCATGGTCACGGCTCTTGCCGAGCCCTCCGAACGCTTGCTCGGCCTTGAGGCCGGGGCGGATGATTTCCTCACCAAGCCGGTCGAGACCGACACGCTGCTGGCACGCACCCGTTCGCTGGTGCGGCTCAAGCGCATGCTCGATGAACTGCGTGCCCGTGGCGAGACGGCGCGTGCGCTGGGTGTGGCGGGCGAAAGCCCGGTGGTCACCTCGATCGCGGGCGCCCGCGCCCTGGTGATCGACGACGACGACGTCACCGCTGCCGCGATCCAGGATGCGCTGTCCCGAGAGGGCGTCATTCCCGGGCGTGCCGCGTCGGAAGCCGATGCGCTGGCGATGACGGCGGCGATCCCGTTCGATCTGATCGTGCTGAGCATCAATCTGAAAAACGACGACTCGCTGCGCCTCGCCTCGCGCCTGCGCGCGGCGGACACCACGCATGACATTCCGCTGCTGCTGGTCGCCGAATCCGATCAGCGCGACCGCATTCTGCGCGGCTTCGATCTGGGTGCGAATGACTGGCTGATGCGCCCGATCGACGACAACGAATTGCGGGCCCGCTCGCGCAATCTGGTGAAGCGCAAATTCTACCAGGATCGCCTGCGCGCCGATCTCGGCTCGGCGCTGGAGATGGCGCTCACCGATCCGCTGACCGGCTTTTACAATCAGCGCTATCTGATGCGCCATCTGCGCGGCCTGCTCGCCGCCAATCAGGGCGGCGGGATTGCGGTGATGATGATCGATGTCGATCACTTCAAATCGATCAACGACCAGTACGGCCATCCGGTGGGCGACCAAGCGCTGAAGGCGATTGCCGAAATGCTGCGCAACCGCACCCGTGTGTTCGACAC
>CAITEF010000262.1 GCA_903891315.1 uncultured Rhodospirillales bacterium
CGGAGCCGGAGCCGGAGCCACAGCAGTCGCCGGGGCCGGGGCCGGAGCGGCGGCGGTCGGAGCTGCGTTGAAGGCGTAACGCAGTCCGAGCAGCAGTTGGTCGTTGATCTGGGTCTTCAGCTTCATGCCGCCGTATGAGCGGTCTTGCAGCTTATCGACCAGACGGTCATCGAGGGTGACGGCAAGGCCGTTACCGAGGTTGTAGGCCACGCCGACGATGCCCTGCACCGCGGCGCTGCCAAGCGCCCGGTTGCCAATCTGCGTGAAGATGTAACCACCGCCAACGCCGACATACGGGGTGAGCGGCATGCCGAGATCGATGTCGTGCATCCCGTTGACCAACGCACCGTAGTTGTATTCCTGGCCACCACTGAGGGGCGCGCCGCTAAACGTTGCGTGGACGACGTTGCTCGTCCCGTAGACTTCGAGTTCAGTGCGCAGGCCATTGCCATAGCCGTAGCCAACGCTGGCTTGACCAGCAATGCCAGTCTTCGGAGCCTCGAGGTGGCCCTTCAGGCCGAGTGCCGTGAGGTCTGACTTGAAAAGCCAGCTGGCACCAACGCCGCCCGAAATATACAAGCCGTTGATCGGCTGGGCAGATGCGGCGAGCGGAAGGGCCAGCAGCGTGGCTGCCAGAAGTGCAGAGCGCAGTTTCATGTTCATAAGTCCTTGTGCAGATCACCCGATCAAACGGGGTAGCTCTGGTGCGGCGATCATTCGCCGACGGTGCAGCAGGGATATGGGCTTCTATTCCACTGAACGACACCGTCTCAGCCCAGTATACGTCCGCGGCTTGCAGGTTGGCCGTCGAGTGTACCGCATGGGCAACACTATGTTGCTGATTCCATTCAGTTTACGAATGGCGCGTGTTTGGCGGGTGGTGGAAACGAAAAACCCCTGCATCTTGCGATGCAGGGGTTTTCCTGAGGCTTTGGTTCGTTCGGCGCGAATTAGCGCAGGACGATTTCCACGCGGCGGTTCTGCGGCTCGCGGACGCCAGCAGCGGTCGGAACCAGCGGCTTGGTGTCGCCGAAGGCCGAGATGCTGATTGCCGACTTCGCAACGCCGAGGCGGACGAGTTCGGCAGCCACCTTGTTCGCACGAGCAAGCGACAGCGTCTGGTTGTAAGCAGGCGTGCCCGACTTGTCGGCATGGCCGGCAACGTCGATGCGGGTCGAGGCAACGCGGGTCGAGTTCTTCGCGGCTTCGGCGATGATCTGCTGCGCGCGCGCGGTCAGGTCAGCCTTGTCCCAATCGAAGAACACCAGGTAGGAGCGCGACGGTGCCGGAGCCGGAGCAACAGCGGCCGGAGCAGCAGCCGGAGCCGGAGCAGCCGGAGCGGTGTAAGCGTTGGCAGCCCAACGCAGGCCGATCATCAGCGAATGCTCAAGCGTCTGACCAACCTTGGTCGTGACATTGCTGTAGTTGGTGCCGTAGCTGAAAACACCGTTTTGCTTGGAGCCGCCAAGCTTGTCGATCAGGCGATAGTCCAAGGTGACGGACAGATGCGGGTTGACCGGGAAGGCCACGCCGACGATGCCCTGCACAGCCGGGGCGCCGTTGGTGCCCGAGCCGCCCTTGTAGTTGCCGACGAAGCCGGCGCCGTAGGTGGCACCAGCCGACTGCGCGTTCAGGCCGCGATACTGCACACCGAGATAACCAGCGCCGACGCCGATATACGGGGTGAAGCCCTGGTCGATGTCGATGTCATACAGACCGTTCAGGAACACGCCGATGGCGTTCTGCGTGGTCCTGCCGGACAGCTGGCCGCTCGAGCCGTTGATGGCAACGTTTTGGTCGTTGCCGAAGCCGACGATCTCGAGTTCGCCGCGCACGCCGTTGCCGAAGCCATAACCGGCGCTCAGGAAAGCTTCATAGCCAGCGTTGGAGCCCGACAGGCGACCGGAGACGCTGCCGCTGCCAGCGACGGTGCTGGTGAGCTTGGTGTTGTTCGGCTGGCTGAAGCCAGCGCCGCCGGCCACATACGGACCGTCGACAATTTGGGCCGAGGCCACAACCGGGGCAGCAAACATGCTCGCTGCGAGAAGCGCATAGCGGAGTTTCATTTTATCTTCTCCTGACATTATCACTGACGTTAAGGTCCATGACTCTGCGCGTCGCAAAGCACGACCTTCAATCCATCGTGCGTCAAGTTAGTCAGGCAATGATCCCCAGACCAGTCGCGAAATTGCTTTGCCGTGAGTCGTCAGCCCGTTCCTCGTGTAGATGTTGCAAAAACGCCACAGTATGTGGCGACGCCGCGACTCAAAGCGGCCGAAAAGGCGGCTTCCTTGCCGATGCATTGCGCAAGGAAGCCGCGAATCGCGTTATTGCAGAACGATTTCCACGCGCCGATTCTGCGGCTCGCGCACGCCGGCGGCGGTTGGCACCAACGGCTTGGTGTCGCCGAAGGCCGAGATGCTGATCGCCGATTTCGGCACGCCATCGCGCACCAGTTCGGCGGCGACGGTGTTGGCGCGGGCCAGCGACAGGGTCTGGTTGTAGGCGGCGGTGCCTGATTTGTCGGCGTGACCGGCCACCGCGATGCGGGTGGACTGCACACGCGAGACGTTCTTGGCCGCGTCGGCGATGATCTGCTGCGCGCGGGCGGTCAGGTCCGACTTGTCCCAGTCGAAGAACACCAGATAGGAGCGCGACGGTGCCGGTGCGGGGGCGACTGCCACCGGGGCGGGAGCCGGAGCGGCGTCGGCTGGCGGCGGGGTGACATTGAAGGCGTAGCGCAGGCCGACCAAGAGCATGTGGTTGTCGTTGCCAGTCAGTCTCACGCGGGCTGGGGTGGCTGGGTTACCTAACACGCTCATCGAGCCGTTGAACGAGCGGATGCCGTTCACCCCGAGATAGCGGTATTCCATCGTGGCCGACAGACCGACAACCGGCGGGATCGGCAACGAGGCACCAAGGATGCCCTGGTAGGCGAAACCGGATTTGCTGCCGCTAAAATGGTCGTTCGCCGAGAACGGGCCGGACACGAAATTCTGAGTCTCGCTGATGGAGACCGTCTGATAGCCAGCACCGCCTCCGATATAGGGAAAGAGGTAGGGCGAGCCGATATCCATGTCGAACAGGGCATTCAACATCGCGCCGGACTTGGTCTCGTTGCCTTTCTGGCTGACAGCGAGCACTGACCCAGACGGCAAATGGCTGACCAGCAGACCGAAATTGCGCGGATCGCGGTCGTTGCGCATCCAATCGCCTTCAACCTCCAGACGCACACCATTGCCGAAGCCGTAGCCGATGCTGACCAGCCCGACATAGCCGGGCTTGAACGTGGTGCCCCCCGGAACGGCGCCGCTGATTTTAGAGTTCAGGATCGAGATCGCGGTGCCGGAGACGCCACGAATGCTCTCATTGTCGTGGAAATTCACTCCGGCTCCGGCGGCCACATAAAGCCCTTCGACGGGCTGCGCCGTGGCGACAAGCGGCAGCATCGGCAGCAGGCAGGCGGCAATCAGAAGACGGCGCATTGGGAATTCCTCGGCTGGAGCTTCACGGAGATTGGTGACGTTCGAGACAAATTAAACGATCACGCCGTCGAAAGGCGGCAGACCGTCTGGGCTATCGAATTCCAGCACCCAGAGGTCCGGATCGAACCGACGTTGCCGTGCAACATAGGCATCCGCGGTCTCCTGGTCCACCGCCGCCTGACCGGTTGCCCGCATCCAGGCGGCACCGCCCGTGGCGGTGCGGATCTGGCTGAGCACCCAGAGCCCATCACGCCCGCGCAGCACGACCAGGATGCCACCCGAATCCTCATCGCCCTTGTGCAGGATTGCGCCATAGCGGCCATCGGCGTTCCCCATCCGCAAAGCCATGTCCACCCAAAGCCGCGCCTTGACCCGTGCTTCCGCCATTCCAGCCTCGTCGCGTGTTGTCCCCTCTTGAAGCACGATCACGCCGCTGCCACACAAGGGGCTTGTGACACGTTGAGTTGAAGAAGTGACATGGCGAAAGAACTGACCGAAGGCCAGCGTGCCTATGAAGCCAAGCGGGCCGCCAAGGCGGGCATGAGCCTGGACAAATGGCTCGCCATGAAGGAGCGCGAGCGCGAGGCTGAAGCCGCCGCCGCGGCGAAGGCCAAGGCTGCCGTGGTGGAGGCCGCAAAGCCGAAGAAGCAGGGCCTGATCTCTCGGCTGCTCGCCAAGGCCGAAAAGCCGCTCTGAGCTTGGTCGGCCTTGCCGTTCACGCCGATTGGAGCGCTGATCCGCGCAAACGCTGGATGACGATCGCCCACCCGGCCTCGCGGGGCTGGAGGGTTATGGCGGCCCAACCGGTCGGACCGCTTCGCACGTGGAATGCGCGACTTCTGACGATGGCGGGTGAGGCGGCGGTGGCACTTGGTGTCGATATGCCGCTTGGCCTGCCGAGGCGATTTGTCGAAAACCACGTGCGAGGGGCAGATTTCTCAATATTTCTGCGCGACCTCATGCCGCAATCGCCGTTTTTCTCGGTCTGCGGGGTGTTGGACGAGATCTCGCCCGCCCGCCCGTTTTATCCAGCGCGTGGCGTCAAGGGCATGACCCGTCTGGCGCATGCACAGGCCCTTGGGCTTGGCGATGCCATGGGCCTATCGCGGTTGTGCGACCGCGCCACCGATTTGCGTCCGGCGGGGGCACCGTTGTTTTGGACGCTCGGGGCCAACCAGACCGGCAAAGCGGCGATCACCGCGTGGCGGGATTGGCTGTTGCCGGGGTTTGCTGCGGGCGATGCGTTGCGGCTCTGGCCATTCGAGGGGGATTTGGCCTTCCTCCTCGCGCAAGGCGGTATCGTGGTGGCGGAGACGTATCCGGCGGAATCGATGCGCCAGCTCGGCGTGCGGTTGCCCGGCTCGAAGCGGCGGCAATCCGACCGTGCGGCACTGGCGGAGGCGCTGTTTTCAGCGCTCAACAAACGCAAGGCGGTGCCTGACCGCGATCTCGTCGCTGCAATACGTGACGGCTTTGGAAGCCTCGCAGAGGGCGAGGATAAGTTCGATTCACTGCTCGGCCTTCTCGGCCTGCTGGCCGTGCTTGACGGCGGGCAGCCGGACTTCGTCCCCAATGACCCTTGGGTGCGGAAGTGGGAGGGATGGGTGCTCGGTCAGACGCATGTGCCGCAAGCCGCGAATTCGTAGGGCGGATGACGCTTCGCTCTTCCGCCCTACGAACTACCCGTAGAGCCCCGCACTCTTCGCCCGCAGAACAACCAGCGAAATCAGCAGATCAAGCACCGGTGTCTCAACCCCGGCGAGCCGTGCGAGCGTCAGTGTCGCCTCGTACAACGTTGCCACCTCCATCCGGCGGCCAAGTTCGAGATCCTGCAGAATGCTGGGCTTGTGGGCGAGATTGCGCGAGTTGGCGATATAGGCTTCGACATCGACGCTCGACGTATGCCCGAGTTTTTCCGCGACCTGCATCGCCTCGGCGCAGACCGCACGAATCGAGTTTTCGATCGCGGGCTGGGCGATGAGGAGGCTGATCGCCGATCCGCTCAGCACGGAAGCCGGGCCGTTGCCGAGATTGATGATCAGCTTGGTCCAGACATCGCTGCGGATATCGGCTGAGACCACGCCCTCAACCCCGCCTGCCTTCAACAGAGCGACGATGGCCTCGGCGCGGGGGGTGACGCGATGGTCGATCTCGCCCACGATCAGCCGGTTGTGCTTGCTGGACACCCGCACCACGCCCGGCTCGATCACCGAACTTGCAGCATAGACCACGCCGCCCAGGGTGCGCGCGGTGCCCACCCTGTCGTGCAGCACTCCGCCCTGATCGAGCTGCGGCAGGCTCAGCCCGACATAGGGGCCGGTCAGCCCGTCACCATACCACCAGGGGATGCCGTTGATCGCGAAGACCACCGGCGTCTCTGGCCCGAGCAGCGGGGCGATGCCGTGGGCGACGTCCGGCAAAGCGGGGGTTTTGGTGGTGACGATGACGAGGTCCTGCACGCCGAGTTCGGCGGGGTCGTCGCTGGCCGCCACCTTGGCGGTCACGGTGCCCTGGGCGGTTTCGACGCGCAGGCCGTTCTTGCGGATGGCGGCGAGATTTGCCCCGCGCACCACCACCGACACCTCGGCCCCGCTGGAGGCAATCATCGCCGCCAGATTGCCGCCAATGGCTCCGGCGCCGTAGACGCAAACGCGCCTCAGATTCACGCCAAAATCTCCACCGCTGCCCGCGCCAGTGCCTGCACGCCGAGACCGATACAGGCCTCATCCGGCGCATAGCCCGAATTGTGCAGACGGTCATCACGACCGGGTGCGCCCGAGCCGATGCCGAGCTGGAAGGCGGGGACTTTCTGCGACATCAGGGCGAAATCCTCCGCCCCCATGCTGGGTTCCTTCTGGTGGATCACCGGACCGAGCTGCTTGCGCACCGCGTCCACCACCGGCTCCAGCACGCGGTCATCATTGAGAAGGGCGGGCACGCCGCGCTGGTACTCGACGTCAATCTTCACCCGCATCGACAGTTCGATCCCCTTGCAGAGCCTGCGAATGGCGTCCTCGGCGACATCCTGGGCGTCGGCGTGCAGCGTGCGAACGGTGCCCTTGATCGTCACCGAATCGGGGATGATATTGCTGGCGATGCCGCCATTGATCGCACCCACGGTGACCACGGCGGGGTGCAGCGGGCGGACTTCGCGGGAGACGACGGTCTGTAACTGCATGATCAGCGAGGCCGAGGCGACAATCGGGTCCACCGCGGCGTATGGATGCGCCGCGTGGCCGGATTTGCCGTGCACGACGAGCTTGAACATGTCCGCTGCCGCCAGCGCCGGGCCGTGGCAGAAGCTGAACTCGCCGACCGGAATATGCGGGTAGTTGTGGAACCCGATGGCCATGTCGACCTTCGGATTGTCGAGAACACCCTCGGCGATCATCCGCTCCGCCCCACCGATGGCCTCCTCGGCGGGTTGGAAGATCAGTTTGACGGTGCCGGCCAACGAGGGCGCGATCTTGTGCAGCACCTCGGCGACACCGAGCAGGGTGGTGGTGTGGATGTCGTGCCCGCAGGCATGCATCAGGCCGGGCTTGGTGGAAGCCCAAGGCAGGCCGGTGCGTTCCTCGATTGGCAGCGCGTCCATATCGGCGCGGATCGCCAGCACCGGGCCGGGGCGACCACCTTGGATGATGCCGACCACGCCGGTTTTGGCGATGCCGGTCTCGTGGGTGATCCCCATCCGTTCGAGCTCGCGTGCCACCACGCCTGCGGTGCGGACTTCCTCGAAGGCGAGTTCCGGATGCGCGTGCAGGTCGCGCCGGACCTCTATCAGATGCGCCTCGATCTCGCCTGTGTGTTTGGCGATGGCCGCCTGCATGTCATTCGGCAGATCGGCATGTGTGATATCCATCGGCAAGCCCCCGTTGCATGGCCGTGAAAAATGCATGATGCGGCGACTCTCCCCGGCGCGGCAAGCGCTGGTGTGCTGGACATCCGAGGGGGAGTTTGCAATAGCCGGGGCCCGCGCCGCCCAGGAGCCGTTTGCGAATGACCAACGCCTTTGTGCACAAAGCAGATTCGCCGATTGTGCCGGTGATTCTCTCCGGCGGCTCCGGCACGCGGTTGTGGCCGCTGTCGCGCGAAAGTTTCCCCAAGCAGTTCTGGCCGCTGGTGTCGGACCGCACGATGATTCAGGAGACTGCCGCCCGCGCCATCGGCCCTGGGTTTGCGCCGCCGATGGTGGTGTGCAACGAGGCGCATCGCTTTGTGGTTGCCGAGCAGTTGCGGCTGATCGGCATTGCCGGCAGCCGTGTCGTGCTGGAGCCGGTCGGCCGCAACTCCGCCCCCGCGATTGCCGCCGCCGCGTTGATCGTCGCCGAGACCGATCCCGACGCCGTGTTGTGGATGATGGCCGCCGATGCCTCGATCACCGATCAGGCCGCCCTCGGCGAGGCGCTGTGCCACGCCGTCGGGGCCGCGCGCGCCGGATACATCGTCACGTTCGGCATGCGCCCGACCGCGCCCGAGATCGGCTATGGCTATATCGAGATCGGCGAGGCGATGCCGGGGCTGGACGGGGTGCGGGCGATTGCCAGCTTCGTCGAGAAGCCGAATGAAGACCGCGCGCAGGAGATGCTCAATGGCAAGCAGCATTTGTGGAACTCCGGCATGTTCGTTTTCACCGCCAAGAC
Source organism: uncultured Rhodospirillales bacterium (assembly GCA_903891315.1). Lineage (GTDB taxonomy): Bacteria > Pseudomonadota > Alphaproteobacteria > Acetobacterales > Acetobacteraceae > CAIQQQ01. The sequence goes on from CAITEF010000262.1 coordinate 8,129, forward strand.
GCTGATCGCCGAACTCGAACGTCATGCGCCGGATGTGCTGGCTTCCGTTCGGCTGTCGGTTGCGGCGCGTCGGCAGGATTTGGATTTCATCCGCCTCGGCGAGGCCGAATTCGCCGCCTGCCCGAATATCAGCCTCGACTACGCGGTGGCCGAACGCACCGACCGTGCGGTGGTGGTCCCCGCAGCACTTGGCTGGTCCGATGTCGGCTCATGGTCGGCTCTGTGGGAACTCGGCAAGCAGGACAGCGCGGGCAATGTCGCCAGCGGCGATGTGCTGATGGAGGGGGCGACGAATTGTTATGTCCGCTCCGACTCGTTGCTGACCGCCGTGGTCGGGCTCGACAATGTGGTGGTGGTGGTGACCGATGATGCGGTGCTGGCGATGCATCGGGACCGTGCGCAGGACGTGAAGAAGATCGTCGAACGGCTGAAGGCGGCCAAGCGCTCGGAGGCGATCTCGCATCGCCGAATGTATCGGCCTTGGGGATTCTATGAGGGGATCACCATGGGCGAGCGCTTCCAGGTGAAGCGGATCATGGTCTCGCCGGGTGCCAAACTCTCGCTACAGAAGCATTTCCACCGTGCCGAGCATTGGGTGGTGGTGGCGGGCACCGCTTTGGTCACCCGCGACGATGAGGTGCTGACCCTGCGGGAGAATGAGAGCGTCTATCTGCCGTTGGGCTGCGTGCATCGCCTGGAAAACCCCGGCAAGATTCCGCTGACGCTGATTGAGGTGCAGTCCGGCGCCTATCTCGGCGAGGACGATATTGTGCGGATCGAGGATACGTACGGGCGGAACTGATGACGGATTATAGCTTCAAGCCTATTGTACCGGTCATTGCTTGAGAGCTATGTACTGCCATGGCTTGGGATGTCCGCTTTCACGATGCGTACGATCCTGAGTTCGACGCTGCGGCGATCTGTCGAAGCGGCGGGCGGAACGCTGGCGTTGCGGGTCAGTCTGCCGGGGAAAGGCACGGTTAAGGTGACGGGTCTTGGCGATCTTCACAGCTGACTCGGCCTCGCGGCGTCAGCCCCCACGCGTCGCGTCCGGCCCACCCAGCACGTCCACCCGTCCTTTTCCGGAGCGTTTGACGGCGTAAAGCACGGAATCGGCCTGGGCGAGCACGCGTTCGAATTCTTCCATCGCACCGGCACCGCGTTCGCCGGTGGCGAGGTGGTCGGGCCAGCAGGCACCGCCCAGGCTGCAGCCGATTGTCACCACCACGCCGCCCAACTGATAGGGCGCGCTGATCGCCGTCTGCGCGCGTTCGGCAACCGCGAGCGCTGCCGTGTCGGTGGCGCCCTTGGGGGCGGGCAAGGCCAAGACGAATTCGTCGCCGCCGATGCGCGCGACCAGATCGCCGCGCCGGACGACCTGGCGCAAGCGCGCCGCCACCAGACTCAGCAATTGATCGCCACGGGCATGGCCCATCGCGTCGTTGACCGCCTTGAAACCGTCCAGGTCGCCGACGAACAGCATCACCGAACTGCCGGTGGCGCGTGCCTGTGAGAGCATCACATCGAGATGGATGCGCAGGCCGTGACGGTTGAGCAGGCGGGTGAGCGGATCGTGCAAGGCGAGATCTTCCATCTCCTCCAGCGCTTCCTGCTTGCGGGTGAGCGTGGCCACCAAGGCGCGCAGCGAGATGGACAGGCTGTCGAACTCGGTTGATCCGCGAATGCGCGGGATTTCCACGTCATCGCCATGGCGCAAGCGTTCGGCGGCGGCGGCGATCAGCGACAGCGGTGCGGTGATCATTCCGGCGAGCAGCCAGCCGACCCAGGCAAACAGGCCCGCCACCAGAAATCCGGCCGCCCAAATCCGCATCCTCACATCAGTCGCCGCGGCGAAAGCCTGCCGTTCCGCCGCGCGCACCAGCACGCTCCAGCGCAACCCCTGCACACCGACATTGCCGCCCGGAGCGTCGCCGATTGCGAAGGCGACGCCGGTGAGGAATTGTTGCTGAACACCATCCGAGCTCTCCTGCGGCCAGGGCTCGACCTCCCAGCCCGCAAGCCCGGCGCGGGCGCGGGCGGCGGAGCGGACGGCCAATTGGCTGCCGACGAGTTTGCGTGGACCAAGTACCACGGTGTCACGGCTGTCGATGATGAACACCTGACGGCGGACCTCCCCGTCCTCGTCAATCGTCAGCGCGCCGCGCGCCATGCCGCGCACCCAGCTCCAGGGCAGTTGGGCTGCAATCGAGCCGATCACGCTGCCATCCGAATCACGGATCGGCCGCAGCAGATCGATCATCCGCTCGCTTTCCGGCAGCGATTGGGCGGCAGATCCCGCACGCAGCCCGCCCTCGCGGTTGGCGTTGCGGGCGGAGACGATGGTGCCGAGGCTCGCCGGGTCGGTGGAGGCGATCACCTTGCCCGAGGGCAGTGCCACGCCGATCCAGGCATAGGCGGGATAGGCGTTGCGCAATTCGTCCAGCAGCGCCTGGGTTTGGCCGATGGCAATGGTCAGCGGCCCGCCATTGGCCAGTGACGGCGCGATGCCGACGATGGACACCGCCGCCCGCAGCGGCTCCATGCGCGAGAGCAGATTGAGTTCGCGGTCGCGTGCGGCCAGTTCGGCGGTGAGACGTTCGGCGAGGCGTTGCGCATCCACCGCCAGCGATTGGCCGATTCGATTGCGCGCCTGGATTTCAGCCGAACGGCCAAGCAGACCACCGAGCAATATCGCCACAATGAAGACAAGCATCGCCAGCCCGAGCCCGATGCGTTCACGCAGCGAGCGTCGGGCGATCCATTGCACTGCCTGCCGGCCACGATCAGTCATCTAACGCCCGTATTGCTTCGCCTTCATATGACGCGCCTTTCACCGTTGCGCCACCGTCCTGACGGGAAAACCGAATCATGTTGGCATCCATGGTGCGATTTCTCAATCGCGCCGAACAGTTCATTTGCCAATGCTTTTCTGTGGAGATGCAAGATGTCGAACATGATCGATGCTCAGGTCCCGACCGGCGTGCTGCGCGGACTTGGCCGGGTTGGGTTCATGGCGATCCTGCTCGCCGGCTCCGCCATGGTGGCCGTCCCCGCCGTGGCCGCCGAGACGCCGATTGCCGCCAGCACCACCCGCGTGCCCGATTTTGTTGATCTGGTCGCCCGAGTTCGCCCGTCGGTGGTCTCGATCACCTCCAAGCTTGTGGTGGAGCCCGCAGCGCTCGAAGGCCCGCAATCGCTGCCCTTCGGCCCGCGTCCGCATGGCCGACCCGGCAGCGGTGGTGAGGCGCGTGGTTCGGGCTTCATCATCAGCGCCGACGGCACGGTGGTGACCAACAACCATGTGGTGAAAAACGCCGCCTCGGTCAGCGTGACGTTGTCGGACGGCACCGAACTGCCCGCCCGCGTGATCGGCACCGATCCGCGGTCCGATATCGCGGTGCTGAAGATCAAGACCGACAAACCGCTGCCATTCATCGCACTTGGCGATTCGGCCTCGGTGCGGCCGGGTGAGTGGGTGATTGCGATGGGCAACCCGTTCGGCCTTGGCGGCACCGTGACGGCCGGAATCGTCTCGGCGTTGGGGCGTGATATCGGGTCGGGGCCGTATGACGACTATATTCAGGTCGATGCGCCGATCAATCAGGGCAATTCCGGCGGCCCGCTGTTCACCCAGGACGGGAAGGTGGTCGGTATCAACACCGCGATCCTGTCGCCGACCGGCGGCAGCGTGGGCATCGGCTTTGCGATCCCGGCTTCGATGGTGCGCGAGGTTGTCGCCCAGTTGCAGGACAAGGGCAGCGTGGTGCGCGGCTATCTCGGCGTCGAGTCACAGAAGATCGACGCCGATATGGCCAATGCGCTGCATCTGACCGGCGATGCCGTCCACGGCGCACTGATCGCAACCGTGGCCGATGACAGCCCGGCGCAGGCGGCGGGCCTTGAGCCGGGCGATGTGGTGGTCGCTGTCAACGGTGCCCCGGTCAAACAGCCGCGCGACCTTGCGGTGGCGGTGGCCGAGATCAAGCCGGGCAGCAAGGCGACGCTGAGCGTGCTGCGCGACGGCGAGAAGCGTGACCTGAAGGTCACCATCGCCACGCTGAAGGAGGACAGGCCGGTGCATGGCGATGCGGTGGGCGATGCCGGGCCGCAGGGGCTTGGGATCGCACTCGCCGCGATCACGCCGGAGATTCGCGAGCAGCTTGATCTGCCCAAGGGCGTCAAGGGCGCGGTGATTGCCGGAATCCGCTCGGGCTCGGTGGCCGAGCAGGTCGGGCTGCATCCGGGCGATGTGGTGCTTGGCGTGGGCGGGCATGCGGTGACCTCGCCCGACGAGGCGGTGAAGGCGATCCGGGCGGCGTTGGGCGGCAAGAAGGAGGGCAATGCGGTGGCGCTGCGCATCTTCCGCGACGGCCAGAGCGGGTATGTGGCGTTGGATCCGAGCTTGGATCGGGCCGGATAGAGCGGGCTTGGGGTGTGTTGCCCCAATATCGCCTCGTCATTTGCACCTCCACGTCATTGCCCTGATCCGTCGTTGCCCTGATCCGTCGCTGCAAGAAGTGGGGCGACGCGGCCATCCATCGCGGTGGTTGGCTGCATCGCGGTGGATTGCTGCGCTTCGCTTGCAATGACGATCTGATGTGGGGAATGGGCGTACAATCCGGGCAGATGGCGCGGCAAGCGGACCCATTCGGCATTGACCTGATCCGTCATTGCCCTGATCCGGCATTGCCCCGATCCGTCGCTGCAAGAAGTGGGGCGACGCGGCCATCCATCGCGGTGGTTGGCTGCATCGCGGTGGATTGCTGCGCTTC
>CAITEF010000263.1 GCA_903891315.1 uncultured Rhodospirillales bacterium
CGCGGGCGGCGCGGAATGCGGAGACTCTTGGGGTGCCGCACCTGCTTCGTGTTCATAGAGAGGCTCCGGCAGCATTTGAGGGGCTTCCTGCGCCGGATGCGATCTTCCTGGGCGGTGGGGCGCACCTGGCGGGCGTGATCGAGGCGGCATCGGACGCGTTGCGTTCCGGTGGGCGGTTGGTGGCGAATGCCATCGCATTGGAGACGGAAGCGGCGTTGATCGCAGCGCAATCGCGCCAAGGCGGTACGCTCAGCCGGATTGGGGTGGAGAGGCTCGACAGCGTCGGGCGGATGCAGGCCTATCGTCCGGCGATGACGGTGACGCAGTATGTTTGGATGAAGCCATGATCGTGGCGGGGTTCGGCTGTATGGCGGGTTGCTCGGCGGAGGAATTGCTCACCGTGCTGCGGGCGGCGGAGGCCTCGTGTGGGGTGAAGGCGCACATACTCGCCGCCCCCCGGTTCAAGCAACGCGAGGCCGGGCTGGTGGCGTTGTCGGGGCGGCTGGCGATGTCGATGCGATGGATGGATGACGCGGCGATGGATGCGGTGGCGGATCTTTGCCGCACGCACTCGGCCCCGTCGCTGCGTGTGGCGGGAGTGCCATCGGTAGCGGAGGCTTCGGCATTGGCGGCAGCGGGTGAAGGGGCGCGGCTGATCCAACCCCGCATCGCCCATCCGCGCGCCACCTGCGCGCTGGCGGAGAGCGGCGAATGACGGTGCATTTCATCGGTGCCGGGCCAGGGTCTGCAGATCTGATCACGTTGCGGGGACGCGATATCCTGGCCGCGTGTGATGTGTGCCTCTATGCCGGGTCGATTGTGCCCGTTGAAATGCTCGCGCACTGCAAGACGGGGGCGAGACTGATCGACACCGCGCCGCTGACGCTCGATCAGATCGAGGCGGAATATCTGGAGGCCCATGCGGCGGGGCAGGATGTGGCGCGGCTGCATTCGGGGGATGTGTCGATCTATTCTGCTTTGGCCGAGCAGATCCGCAGGCTGGAGCGGCTGGGCATCCCTTACACCGTCACGCCGGGCGTGCCTGCCTTCGCTGCCGCTGCGGCCCTGCTTTGTGCCGAGCTGACAGTGCCGGAAGTGGCGCAATCGGTGGTGCTGACGCGGATTTCGGGTAGGGCTTCGGCGATGCCCGCAGGCGAGCGGTTGGAGGATTTTGCGGCGACCGGGGCCAGTTTGGCCATTCATCTTGCCATTCACGCTTTGGAGGATGTCGTCGCCCGCTTGACACCGATTTTGGGCGAGGATTGCCCGGTGGCGGTGGTGGTGCGGGCGTCCTGGCCGGATGAGCGGGTGATGCGCGGGACGCTGGCCTCGATTGCCGCGTTGTTCGCAGCCGAGCCCGCCGAGCGGACGGCGTTGATCCTGGTCGGGCGTGCGCTGGCGGCGGGTGATTTTCGGGAATCGGCACTCTACAGCGTTGATTACCGCCGCAGGTTCCGCGCGTGACCCACAAGCACGCCTTTGTGGTCGAAGACGGCGATGTCGAGATCAATCGGGGCCTCTCTCAGCACGTCGGCGGCCACAACCCAAGCCGCTTCAGCCACCGCCTGACCGATTTCGGGGGCAAGAATGAGCGCTTCGGCCGCCGTGTTCGCGCTGGTGATCGCCGCTTGCGTGGCCTCGGACGCGCCGGTCCTGCCCGCCATCGCGGCGAGGGCTTGGAGATCGACGCTGCCGCGTTTGGAGTGGAGATCGAGACGGCCTTGGGCGAGCTTGACCATCTTGCCGATCCCGCCCGCCACGGTGACGCGCGGGACCGGGTGAACGCGCAGATATTTGAGCATGCCGCCGACGAAATCGCCCATATCGATCAAGGCGACCTCGGACAGATCATGCATCTTCTGCACGGCCTCCTCGGAGGTGCGACCGGTGGCTCCAGCGACGTGATCGAGACCCATCGCGCGGGCGACGTCGATGCCGCGATGGATGGTGTCGATCCAGGCGGCGCAGGAGAACGGGACGACGATGCCTGTGGTGCCCAACACCGACAGGCCGCCGATTATGCCGAGCCTCGGGTTGAGCGTCTTCAGTGCCAACGCCGCACCGTCATCAATGCCGATCTCGACGGTGACATCGGCATCGCCCAAGGCTTGGCGGATCATCTGGCGGGGGATCGGGTTGATCGCGGGCTCGCCGGGCGGGATTGGCAGGCCGGGGCGGGTGACCATGCCAACGCCCTCGCCCGCACGGAAGATGACGCCGCTGCCGGGTGGGCCTTGTGTGACGCGAACGCGGATGAGAGCGCCGTGGGTGACATCGGGGTCGTCGCCGGCATCTTTGACCACGCAGGCATAGGCGGATGCGCCATCAAAACCGGACGCGGCGAGCGCGAAACTTACGCGTTCTCCGCGTGGGAGGGTGATAGTGACCGGGTCGGGGAAGATTCCGCCGCCCAGCGCCTCATAGGCCGCAAGTGCCGCGGCGGTGGCGCAGGCGCCGGTGGTCCAGCCGTGGCGGAGTTTGGGCGAATCGCTCATGGCTTTGGTTATAGCCGATGAGGGCGCGGGGACTCATAATTGCGGCCCCGCGCTCGGGCAGCGGCAAGACGACGATCACGCTGGGATTGCTCGCGGCGCTGCGCAGACGCGGCACCAAGGTGCGAGCGGGAAAATCCGGCCCTGATTATATCGATCCGGCTTTTCACGCGGCGGCGACGGGATGCGACGGGGTTAATCTGGATTCTTGGGCGATGTCCCCGCCTTTGCTCGACCGCCTCGCTGGGGATGCGTTCGGTGAGGCTGAGATTGTGGTGATCGAAGCCTCGATGGGGTTGTTCGACGGGGTAGAGGCCGCACCGGGACGCTCCGGGGCTGCGGCCGATCTGGCGCGGCATTTTGGGTTGCCGGTGATTCTGGTGCTCGATGTCTCTGGGCAGTCGCAATCGGCGGCGGCGGTTCTGCGCGGGTTTGCGAGCCATGATCCGGGCGTGCATGTGGCGGGGGTGATCCTCAATCAGGTGGCGAGCCCTCGGCATCAGGGTGGGGTGGTGCAGGCGATGGCGCCGTTCGGGATTCCGGTGCTGGGTGCGATGAAGCGCGATGCGTCGCTCGGGTTGCCGGAGCGGCATCTTGGGTTGGTGCAGGCGGGCGAGCACGCGGATCTGGATGCGCGTCTGGCGGCTTTGGCCGATGCGGTGGAGCGGCAATGCGATCTTGACGCCATTCTCGGCCTTGCGGCGGCGTTCACACCCTCGGCAAGCAGGTCGCGGATCAGGCCTCCGGGCCAGCGGATTGCCTTGGCGCAGGACGCGGCGTTCAGCTTTTTGTATCCGCATCTGCTGCGGTCCTGGCGTCTGGCGGGGGCGGAGATTCTGCCCTTCTCGCCCTTGGCCGACGAAGCGCCGCCCACGCAGGCGGATTGCTGCTGGCTGCCGGGAGGCTATCCCGAACTCCACGCCGCGGCTCTGTCTGCGGCTGGAGGATTCCGGGCGGGTCTCGCGGAATTCGCGGCAACCAAGCCGGTGCATGGGGAGTGCGGCGGTTTCATGGTGCTGGGCCAGTCGCTGCAGGA
>CAITEF010000264.1 GCA_903891315.1 uncultured Rhodospirillales bacterium
CGACGGGGTGATGCAGCTCGGGCTGCGGGTCCATGTTCATGCGAACACCTCCTGCGGGGTAAGAAACACCGGGCCGTCGCCCTGCAATTGCGCCAGACCGAGGCGGGTCAGATGTGCGTCTTGGGCATAGACCATGCGCGCCAAATTGGCAGCAGCCAGGCTCTGCTCTTCGCCGGGCCAGATATTACGCGCCAAGGCTTCAGCCAGCGCTTCCGGCCCCACGGCCATCGCCTCGCTATAAACATGACTGCGACCGTGAAAGGCTTCCCACATCACTTTGTTTTTACGGCCGACCGACAAATCGCCCACGCCCATTTCACGCAAATTCTGGTCCATGTCATTGAACATGGCGTCAAACAGCGCTTGCGCCAGTTTTTGGCCGGCGGGCGCGTTCGTCAGTCGGCGGATCAGCAAAAACACATGCAGACCAACCAAATCAAACCGCCCATCCAAGGTGTCGGGCACACCAAGATCAGCATAGAGCATCGGCTGGCGCGCCGCTTTCACCGCCAGTCCATAGAGCAAATACCCACTGCGCTCGACGCGACCGCGTCCAAACAGACCGAACAGATTAAAGCCAAACACGCCCATAATACCCCCACGTCCCCGCTTATACGCAGCTGGACCGAATTTCCCGCGTGACGCGAGCGCCATGGCACCGTAGATGGAGACTCTCAGCCGTGTGGGCAACCATTTGCCACGCACGGCACCTGCCTGCCATCGCCTTCAGCCTAACCGCTCCTGCGCCGCCTTCCAAAGGATCAGCCGCTTGCGCTCCACCCATGTTCGTCCACTCATTGCATTTATGCTGGCCATCTCACTTGGCGCCTGCACCGTGCCTGATTTTCTCGGCTACCCTCCGCAGAGTCGCGGCAACAAGGTAGACCCTGAATTATTGGCGCAATTGGTGCCGGGCACGTCGAGCAAGAAAGATGTCATTGCCCTCATTGGCACGCCCACCAGCAAGGCGGCCTTTGATGACAATAGCTGGCTTTATATTGGCGAGGTCACTCAACCTGCCATCGGCGGCACCCAAAGCATTGGTGAGCAGCAAGTGCTGGTGATGCATTTTGATGCGGGCGGCGTGCTGCGCAGCATCGATAAGCGTTCCAAAGACGACGCCGCCTCCGTCTCGGTTGTCTCACGCACCACGCCAGCACCGGGCAACAGCACAAGCTTGATCCAACAATTGCTCGGCAATGTCGGTCGATTCAGCCCAACCGGAGAGACTCCAGGCGGGGCTGCTCCCAACACCACGGGTGGCGTAGGGCCTGGCAACAGCTTCTAACGCCCCTCCCCCTCCCAGCATTGGCGCGGAGGGGGACGGTTTGCGTTATTGAATGGTGCCGAAGCTCTGCACCAGGCTGCCAGATACCAGCCGCCAGCCATCGACCAACACGAAAAAAATCAACTTGAACGGCAGCGAGATCATACTCGGTGGCAGCATCATCATGCCCAAACTCATCAACACGCTGGCCACCACCATGTCGATCACCAAGAACGGCAGATACAGCAAAAAGCCCATTTCAAACGCCCGGCGCAGTTCGCTGACCAAAAACGCTGGCACCAGCGCCCGCCAACTGGCTTGATCCACGCTGGCAGGCTCCGGCAGATGCGCCAAATTGAGAAACAGCGCCAAATCATCTGATCGCACATTGACCGCCATGAACTTGCGAAATGGCTCGCTGGCCAGCCGCAGCCCATCCATTTCCGAGATCGTCCC
>CAITEF010000265.1 GCA_903891315.1 uncultured Rhodospirillales bacterium
GCGCGAAATATTCGAGGAATGTCGCGCGGATGTCGTTGCTGCTGGTCATGGTGGAGCTGGGGATCCCTGGAAAACGCACACGAAATCGAAATACTGACGTAGCGCAGCCGCGCGCCAGCGCCAACCCGTGGGCGGCATTGACGCCGAAATCACGCGAGCTTTGCTTAGCACGCGGGAAGCTATGGTCTAGTCTGGCGTCAACACACGGGAGACTCCGATGTCACGCGCCCTGCCTCGCCTCGCCGCCCTCGCGATCGCCCTCCTGATCGCCGCCTGTGCCGGGGAGAAGCCAAAGGAACGGCTGGTCGGGGCGGAGGAGGCCATCTCGCTCGCCCAGAAGGCGGAGGCCGAGGGCCGGTATCAAGACGCGGTGGACAATTACCTCATCGCCAAAAACCAAGGCGATCATCGTGGCGAGTTGGGCATCGGGATGCTCTACGCCACCGGTCGCGGTGAAGTGCAGGATTTCTCCGAGGCTGAGCAATGGCTGCAACCCGCCGCCAAGGCCGGCCTGCCAGAGGCGCAATATCAGCTCGGCCTGATCGCGGATTCAGGTGGCACCGGGATCGTGCAGGATCGGCGCGCGGCGCTCGACTATTTCGCCAAGGCAGCCGCGAGCGGTCATGTCGCCGCCGCCTATCATCTCGGCCTTGCCTATCATTACGGCCGTGGCACGCGGGTGGATGAGAAAGAGGCCCTGCGGTGGTATTCCGTCGCCGCCGACAAGGGCAACACCGACGCGCTGACCGGGCTCGGCCTGCTCTATGCGCAAGGCCGAGGCGTGCCGGAGAATCTGGCACGGGCCCGCCAATATTTCGACCGCGCGGCGGCGGCGGGCAATGCTGAGGCGATGCGGCAGATCGCCAACATGTATCTCGAAGGCAATGGCGTGAAGCAGGATGACGCGCAAGGTTATGCGTGGCTGAAACGCGCCGCCGATGCCGGATCCGAGCAGGCCGCGCGGCGTATGGCCACGCAGATTCGCGACGACAATTGAGGGCGTTGCTCTAGAAATCCAAATTCCCATAATGCTCGGGCGGCATCATGCCCGGCACGCGGTCATTCAGCAGCGGGCGAAAACTCGGGCGGGATTTGATGCGCGCATACCATTCGCGCGCATCCGTATGCTTGGCCCATGTGATCTCACCCAGAAAATCCAGCACCGAGACGTGCGCCGCGGCGGCAAGGTCGGCCAGCGAGAGTTTGTCCCCCGCCAGATAATTCCGCGAGCTGGCCAGCCAGCCGATATAGTCGAGATGCTCACCGAGATAACTATAGCCGCGCCGCAGTGCCGCCGCATCGGGCTGGCCCTGCCCGGAGATGCGCTTGAGGTATTTCTCGACGACGAAATTCATTGTCACCGCAGCGGCGAACGGCCCATCAAACCACGCCACCAGACGCCGCGTCTCGACACGATCCACCAGCGTGGTGCCGAGCAGGCTGAGCAAGCCGCCTTCGTCGTCATAGGCCTCTTCGAGATATTCGCAGATCACGCCGGATTCCGGCACGGCGAGGCCATTGTCTTCGAGCAGCGTCGGCACGCTGCCCGCCGGATTCATCTGCAAATACTCCGCCCGCCGTTCCCAGGTCTTCTCGGCCCGCAACTCGATGCCGAGCTTCTTCTCGCCCAGAACGAGACGGACCTTGCGGCTATAGGGGCAGAGCGGCAGGTGATAGAGGAATCGCATTGACGCAGTATCGCATCGCCCTCCGCGTCCGCCAAGGCTGGGCGGATGCGAAGGGGATCCGCAAAATCACGCGCGCTTGGCTTCAACCTGACTCAGTGGCACCGGCAGATACTTCACGTATTCCTTCGGCACCACCTGCCAGAAATGCGGCAGCGTCAGTTCCCAATCATGCACCAACATCCGGGCATAGCGGCTCTTGGTCGCCTCCGCGTGGCTGTTGACCAGCTCGCGCAGGAATTCGGCCCAATGCGGATGCGTCACGCGCTGCCAAGACAGCGTGTCGGCGTTCACCCGCAGTCGGAACAGATCCTCCGGGTCGTAGACAAACGCCTGACCGCCGGTGAAGCCCGCGCCGAAATTGTCGCCAACCGCGCCCAAGATCACCACGGTGCCGCCGGTCATGTATTCACAGCCATTGGAGCCGCAGCCCTCAACCACCGCCGTCGCCCCCGAGTTGCGCACCGCAAACCGCTCACCCGCTTGGCCCGCAGCGAACAACGTGCCCGCCGTTGCGCCGTAAAGGCAGGTATTGCCGATGATGGTGTTCTCGTTGCTGCGCAGATTGGAGGACGGCGCGGGACGGACGATAATCTCCGCCCCCGAGAGACCCTTGCCGACATAGTCGTTCGAATCACCCAGCACCTCGATCCGCAGCCCCTGCACCGCGAACGCGCCCAGCGACTGGCCGGCCGAACCACGCAGACGCACGCCGATATGGCCGGGCTGGAGGCCCATCATGCCGTATTTGCGCACGATCTTGCTCGACAGCTTGGTGCCGATGGCGCGATGCGTGTTCTGAATGTTGTATTCGAGCTGCATCTTCTCGCCATGCTCGAACAAAGCCGCCGCGTCGGCGATCATCTGGGCGTCCAGCGTCTCCGGCACCTCGTTGCGGCCTTCCATCGTGCAATAGCGCGCATGCGGCCCCGGATCGGCCTGCACCAGCAGCGGGTTGAGATCGAGATCGTCGAGATAGTCGGAGCCACGGCTGACCTGCTGGAGCAGATCGGTCCGGCCGATCACGTCGGTCAACCTGCGAACGCCAAGGCTCGCCAGGATGTGGCGCACATCCTCGGCGATGAAGCTGAACAGATTGATCACCTTCTCCGGCGAGCCGGTGAACTTGGCGCGCATCGCCTCGTCCTGCGAACACACGCCGACCGGGCAGGTGTTGGAATGGCACTGACGCACCATGATGCAGCCCATCGCCACCAAGGACGCCGTGCCGATGCCGAATTCCTCAGCACCCAGCATGGCAGCAATGACCACGTCACGCCCGGTCTTGATCCCGCCGTCGGTGCGCAGACGCACGGTGTGGCGAAGGCGGTTGAGCATCAGAACCTGATGCGCTTCCGACAGCCCCATCTCCCACGGCAGTCCGGCATATTTCACCGAGGATTGCGGGCTCGCGCCAGTGCCACCGGAATGGCCTGAAATCAGGATCGCGTCAGCCTTGGCCTTGGCGACACCGGCTGCAATCGTGCCGATCCCAGAGCGGGCGACGAGCTTCACACAGACGCTGGCATCCGGATTGATCTGTTTGAGATCATAGATCAGCTGCGCCAGATCCTCGATCGAGTAGATATCGTGATGCGGCGGCGGGCTGATCAA
>CAITEF010000266.1 GCA_903891315.1 uncultured Rhodospirillales bacterium
CGTGAGGCGCGGCTCCAACGGCCACCAATTCCCAAACTTCGCCTTCAGCCCAAGCAGGATCGTCCGCAAAATTGCGGCGATCGGGTCTGATTCAGGCTGTGCGGGGGAGAGGTCCATCGATCATCTTAAACGATGATTTTTGGCTGCAATCAAGGTAAATAATCCCAAAAATCCGTCAATAAACCGTCATCGCGAGCGAAGCGTCGCGATCCATTGATGCCATAGAGCAAGGTCTCCGCCCTCAATGGATTGCGACGGCCCTGGCGGGCCTCGCAATGACGTCGATGGAATGCCCGCCCTACGCGTTCGACGCCTTGCGCGCCCGCAGCTTCAGCCGCCCGACATGGTAGAAAATAATCCCCAACCCCACCGAAAGCGGGATCGCCCACAACAGCGGGTTGAGCGTCAGCGACGGGATCAGCCGCACCATCCCGAAATTCATGAACGCGGTGTAGACCGAGATCCCAGCTCCCACGATCGCCTTCACATGCTCCACCAGATAGGCCTGCCGCGTGGGCAGCGGGTTGGCGATGAAGCGCAGCGTCATCAGCGCGAAGATAATCCCCACAAACGGGAAGCTCATCATCAGTGGCATCTGGATCGCAAACCCATGCCACAGGCAGTTCACCCCGGTCGCAATGGTCGCGATCTGCAGCAAGATCGGGAACCAGTGCCGATGCGCCTTATGGTCATTCTTCAACTGAACGCTCGACCGCCCATGCCACACCAACGCCAGCGTGAAGCAGGACAGGAACAGCATCAGCCAACCGAACACGTTGACGATCACTTCGCTGTTGGGGATATGCGGATGGGTGTCCAGCGGGGCCGCCAGCGTGCACAGGCTCACCACCAACGCCGCCGATCCCGCCACCAGCAAGGCACGGGTGAAGATGGCGCCATATTTCCGGTGCGCGCCACCGCCTTTGCGCGCGAGCATCGCCACCCAGAAGGTGATCAATCCAACCGCGCCCGAGGCGATGTGCAGGGCGATGAAGCCCTTGAACAAATACCACACAGCCGCGTCCTCCAACGCCTCGTTGCGATGGGCGGGAGTGTAAAGCGGAATTGACAGTTTGGGGAAGAGGACGACTTACGCCGTCACACCAAACCGTCATCGCGAGGCGCGAAGCGCCGTCGCGACCCAGGAGCCACAAGCCCGGCTCTACGGTTCCTGGATCGTGACGCTTCGCTCACGATGACAGACCGGGCACATCACGTCGGAAAATTCAGCTCCACCACAATCCCGCTCGGGTCCTCAACAAAGATCTGCTCCAGATTGAGCGAGGGCACCTTGCGCTCCTTGAACTCCGACCCGGTCGCCTGAATACGCGCACGGATCGCCGCGATGTCGTCGCCAAAAAACGCCACATGGTCGACCATGCCGGAGCCCTTGCCGCTCTGCTCGCGCCCGCCGAGATACTCCATCAGGCCCGAGCTGTCGTTCGGGTCGATCCCGATCACATGCACCACCGCCAACCCGTTGTTGTAGAGCCACACGCCGGGGAACGGGAAATTCGGACGCGGGCCCACCGTGAAGCCCAACACCTCAGTGTAGAATTTGGTCGTCGAGTCCAGATCGGTGGTGCGGATCGAGTAGTGGTCCAGCCGGGCGATGCCCATGGTCGTGTTCTCCGGTGATTGTTGGTTCACGTTGTCAGATGGCGAAATTCAGTTCCACCGTCACCCCGTTGGGGTCCTTGACGAAAATCTGGCGCAGTGACTGATCGGGCACCGTGCGCTCGGTATAGGGATGCCCCTCGGCATCAATGCGGGACCGCACGCTGTCGATCTCATCAGCAAAGAACGCCACGTGATTGACGCGCCCGGATCCTGGCTCACACCCCGGATCGAGGCAGGCAATATGCACCACCGGCTGATCGCCGATATACATCCACGCCCCCGCGAACGGGAAAGGTGGGCGATAGCCGGACCGCAGGCCCAGCACATCCTCGTAGAAATGCAGCGTCGCCGTCAGATCGGTGGTGCGGACATTGAAGTGGTCGAGCTTGGTGAGCGGCATGGCACGTCCCCTGTCTGTGATCCCTCTTGCCCGCTTGACGCGGATCGGTTTTGCCCGATGTTTATCTCGCGATAATATAATCCTGGAGGAGAGCGCGTGAAAGCGCCAGCGTTCGATTATCTGCGGCCATCAAGCCTTGATGACGCCATAAAACTCCTCGGCGCGCATCCTGATGCGAAGCTGATCGCGGGCGGCCAAAGCCTGCTCGCCTCGCTCAATCTGCGCCTGTCGCAGCCCTCTCATCTGATCGACATCGGCAGGCTGGCCGAGTTGCGCGGAATCTCCGTGAACGGTGGCGTGCTGCGCATCGGTGCCCTCACCCGCCACGCCGAGACGATGGCCTCACCAGAGATCGCCGCCCACGCACCGCTGCTCACCCAGGCGATCCACCACGTCGCCCACGCCGCCATCCGTTCGCGCGGCACGTTCGGCGGCAGCCTCGCCAATGCCGACCCGGCGGCCGAATTGCCCGCCTGCGTACTGGCGCTGAACGCCACGCTGGTGGCGCGCGGCCCGTCCGGTGAGCGGCGGATTACGGCGGATGATTTCTTCACCGGCCTGTTCGAGACCGCACTCGCGCCGGACGAAATCCTCATTGCCATCGACATCCCGGTGGCCACGCCAGACGGCGTGCACGGCTTCCAGGAACTCGCCCGCCGCAGCGGCGACTACGCCATTGTCGGCCTCGCCGCCGCCGGGAAGCGCAGCGGAACCCATCTGTCCGAACTCCGCCTCGGCTGGTTCTCCGTCGGCACCAAGGCCACCCTCGCCCCCAAGGCCGCCGCCGCGTTGATCGGCCCCGCCGCCAGCCTCGCCCGCGCGTCCGAAATGTTGGCCGAGGACCTGGAGCCGCATGACGATCTCCAAGCCAGCGGTGCCACCCGAATGTCACTCGCCCGCGTGCTGTTGAAACGCGTCATCACCGCGATGGAAGTTGCCGCATGATTGATATCTCCCTCACCGTGAACGGCGAGCGTGTCTCCGCTTGCGTTCTCCCGCGCACCCATCTCGTCGATTTCCTCCGCGAGGAATTGTGCCTCACCGGGGCCCATCTCGGCTGCGAACACGGCGTCTGCGGGGCCTGCACCGTCCGGCTCGACGGCGAGATCGTGCGCGGCTGCCTCGTGCTCGCCGTGCAGGCCGACGGAAGTGTGGTGGAGACCGTTGAGGGCCTATCCGACAGCGGCGAGATCGCCGATCTCCAGCAAGCCTTCATCGACCGCAACGCGCTGCAATGCGGCTTCTGCACGCCCGGAATGCTGATCGCTTCGCAAGACCTGCTGAAGGCGGGCGGCGTGCCTAGCCGGGAGGAGATCCGCGAGCATCTCTCCGGCAATTACTGCCGCTGCACCGGCTATCACGCCATCGTCGACGCCGTCGAAGCCACCGCCAAAGCCCGCGAGGCCGCACGATGAGCACGCTCTCCCCCGTCGATCTGCCGAACTCCTATATCGGCCGCTCCGTCGCCCGCCCCGGCCTCGCCCGCCTGACGCAGGGACGCGGCGAATACGTCTCCGACCTTGCGCTGCCCCGCATGTTGCAGGTCGTCTTCTTGCGCAGCCCCTACGCCCATGCCGAGATCGTCGCCATCGACACATCCGACGCGCTGAAAATGCCCGGCGTGGTCCGCATCGTCACCGGGCGCGAACTCGCCGAGCATTGCACGCCTTGGGTTGGCGTTCTCACCCATCTCAAGGGCCTGAAATCCGCCCCGCAACACGCGCTCGCCGTCGATCACGTGCAATGGCAGGGCGAGCCGGTCGTCGCCATCCTCGCCCGCAGCCGCGCCGAGGCGGAGGACGCGTCTGACCGAGTCTATGTCGAATATCGCGAGATCGACCCGGTGGTGGAGATGTTCTCCGCCGCCGAACCCGGTGCCACGCCGATCCACGCCGATCTCGGCGACAACATCGCCTTCGAGCGCCGCCTCGACGCCGGCGATGTTGACGCCGCCGCCGCCGCCAGCGACCACGTCATCTCCCAACGCTTCGTCTTCGGCCGCCACACCGGCGTCACCCTCGAAGCCCGCTCCATCGTCGCCGACTGGAACCGCGCCGAGCAGCGCCTGACCGTGCATCTGGGCAACCAGGCCCCGCACATGATCCAGAACATCGTGGCCAAACATCTCGCACTCGAAGAGCAACAGGTCCGCGTCCTCACCCATGATGTCGGAGGCTCGTTCGGCATCAAGGTCCATATCTACCCCGACGAGATGGCGGTCTGCGCGCTCGCCCGCATGCTCGGCCGCCCGGTGAAATTCTTCGCCGACCGGCTAGAAAGCTTCGTCTCCGACATCCACGCCCGCGACCACGTGCTCGACGGCAGGATCGGCGTGAAGAATGACGGCACGATCACCTTCTTCGAGATCGACGACATCACCGGCATCGGCCCGTTCTCGGTCTATCCGCGCACCTCGGCGGTCGAGGCCAATCAGGTGGTCAACCTCACCGGTGGCAATTACGCGGTTCCGAATTACCGCGCCCGCACCCGTGTGGTGTTTCAGAACAAGACCCCCACCTGCCAATACCGCGCCGTCGGCCACCCGATTGCCTGCTCCGTCACCGAAGGCCTCGTCGACCTCGCCGCACGCGCCATCGGGATGGACGTGGTGGAAATCCGACGCCGCAATCTCGTGCCGGATGACGCCTATCCCTGCTCCGGCCCCTCCGGCATCCGCTTCGAGGCGCTGAGCCATCAGGCATCGCTGGAAAAGCTGCTCCAGATGATGGACCTCCCCGCCCTGCACGCCGATCAGGAAGAAGCCCGCAGGCGGGGCGTCCATCGCGGCATCGGCTTTGCCAGCTTCATCGAGATCACCAACCCGGGCCCAGCCTTCTACGGCGTCGGCGGTGCCAAAATCTCCTCGCAGGACGGCGCTACCGTGAAGCTCGACGCCTCGGGTGCCGTCACCGTGCAGTCCTCGATCTCCGAACAGGGCCAAGGCAGCGCCGCCATCATCGCCCAGGTGACGGCCACCGCTCTCGGCGTGCCCTTGGCGCGCGTCCGCGTCATTCTCGGCGACACCGACAACACCCCCTATGGCGGCGGCACCTGGGCCTCACGCGGGGCCGGTATCGGCGGCGAGGCGGCGTTTCAGGCGGGTCGCGCCCTGCGAGACAACATCCTCAAACTCGCAGGCACCATCCTGCAAGCCGATCCCACAAGCCTCGATATCCGCGCCGGGTCTGTGGTCGATGAGGTGGATGGTCGCGAGCGCCTGCCGCTTTCCGAACTCGCCCGCATCGCCTATTTCCGCCCCGACACGCTGCCCGCCGATTTCCAATCGGAGTTGATGGCCACCCGCCATTTCGTCCCCCGCGAATACGGCTTCGCCTTCACCAACGGCATCCAGGCCTCCTATCTGGAGGTGGACACCGAAACCGGCTTCATCCGCCTGCTCAAACACTGGGTCGTCGAGGATTGCGGCCAGCCGATCAACCCGCAACTGGTCGATGAACAGGTGCGCGGCGGTGTGGTGCAGGGGCTGGGTGCCGCGTTGTTCGAGCAGTGCCGCTACGACGATCAGGGCCAGATGATCAACGCCAACATGGCCGATTATCTGGTGCCGATGGCAGGCGAGATGCCCGATATCGAAGTCGGCCACATCATCACCCCCACGAAGGAGAGCGCCATCGGCGCGAAAGGTGCAGGCGAGGCAGGCACCGCTGGTGCCGCCGCCTGCGTCGCCAATGCCGTCAATGACGCCCTCGCCCCGTTCGGCGTGGTGATCACTGAAATTCCGCTCACGCCAGAGGTGGTTCTGAACGCATTGCGGCACGTGTAGCCCGCGTAGCCGTATAAGCGCAGCGCAATGCGGGGCACGGCCACCGACCATCGTCCTTCATCGCAGGCGGAACACAGCAATCCCATACGGCCGGATCGTGAAATTGTGCCCCCACCAGGATACAATCGAGGTAAGGAATGCCCACACAGACCGCAGACAAACCCGCCTGCCGGGCTGGCCAGGAAGGCTTCACCTTGCTGGAAATCCTCGTGGTGATCGCCATTCTCGGTCTGCTGATCGGGCTCGTCGCACCGGCAGCCCTGCGCCAGCTCGGCTTTGCGCGGAGCTCCGTGGCAAAGCAATCGATCGAGCGGCTGAGCGGCATTCTCGATCTCTACAAACTGGATACCGGCCTCTACCCCACCACCGAACAAGGGCTGCAGGCGCTGATTCAGGCCCCGCAGGGGGTTGCGGTGTGGAACGGGCCCTATGTGAAGGGCGCGACGGTTCCGCTCGATCCCTGGAACCGAGCGTATCAGTATCGCAGCCCGTCAAATCGCAGCGCACATGACTACGATCTCTGCTCGCAGGGCCCGAATGGCGGCAGCGCAGGCGAGAGCGAGGCGATCTGCAATCCGTGATGCGTAAAGCCTCAGATATCGCTCAGTCGCAACTGCCCGGCCTCCTGCAGGCCGGGCTCTGTCGCGGACCAGACGATCACACCAGCGCCTGATATGTCAGCACCCGCAATTCCCGCCGGATCGGATAGGTCGAAGACGGCGTCAGCTGCGTCAGCAGCACCACGCTCATCTCCTCCGACGGATCATTCCACCACGCCGTGCTCGCCGCCCCGCCCCAGGCATACTCACCCGCCGAGCCGACCAGTTGCGCCTTCGCCGGATCGAGCGTCACCGAGCAGCCAAGCCCAAAGCCCACGCCCTCATAGCTCGACTCGCTGAACCTTGGCTGGCCCATATCCGCCATATCGCCGCGCAGATGGTTGCGCGTCATCAGCTCCACCGTCTTGCGCCCGAGCAGACGCACGCCACAAGATGCCCCGCCGCCGAGCAGCATCTGGGCGAACCGCGTGTAGTCGCCCGCCGTCGAGATCAGCCCGCCGCCGCCCGAGCGGATCTTGCCGGGCAGACGGTAACGGCTGGTCTGGGGGTCATCGACCTGCTTCAGCCGCTCTCCGTCTGGCGTGTAATTGGCGGCAAACCGCTGCAATTTCTCATCCGGGATGACGAAATGCGTGTCGCTCATCCCCAGCGGGCCAAGGATGCGGCTTTCCACGAACGCGCCGAAATCCTGCCCGGAGATCACCTGCACCAGATAGCCGAGCACGTCGGTCGCCACCGAGTAATTCCACTCCGCCCCCGGCTGCGCCAGCAGCGGGATCTTCGCCACGCGCTCAACCAGCGTGCCGAGTGAATCGTCCGAAGTCTGGAAATCGATGCCCTGCTCGCGATACGCGGCATCGACCAGCGTCGATTGCATGAAATGATAGGTCAGTCCCGATGTGTGCGTCATCAGATCGCGGAAACTGATGTCCCGCACCGCGGGCACCGTCTCCATCTTGCCGCGACTGCCGCCCACACAGACGCGCTGGTTTGCAAAAGCGGGAATGAATTTCGAGATCGGGTCATCCAGCTGAAAACGGCCATCCTCATACAGCATCATCGCGGCCGTGGTGGCGATGGGCTTGGTCATCGAATAGATTCGCACCATCGTCTCGGGCGTGTAGGGCACGCCGCGCGCGATATCGGCAAGGCCGGTGCAGCGCTGATAGGCGATCTGCCCGCGCCGCGTGACGGTCACACTCACGCCGGGCAGCTTCCCGCTTCCGACCAGCGCATCCATCCAACCATCGATCTTGGAAAGGCGCTCGGATGACAGGCCCACATCTTCGGGGCGGGCGACTGGCAAGGCGTTCATGTGCATCTCCGATATTCCGGTCACAGATTTGCACAGGCCGACAGCGCCGCCCATAGTCCGGGTGTTTACATTCAAATGAGATCACCCATGCAGGCACTCTCGCGCTTCAAGATCCTTGACCTCACCCGCGTCCGCGCCGGGCCCACCTGCGTACGGCAATTCGCCGATCACGGCGCGCAGGTGATCAAGATCGAAAGCCCGGATGCTGACAAGGCGCAGCTCGGCGGACCGCGCCATGGCTCGGATTTCCAGAACCTGCACCGCAACAAGCGCGGCATCGCGCTCGATCTCAAACAACCCGAAGCCATCGCCATCCTGAAGGACTTGGTAAAATGGGCCGACGTGTTGGTCGAGAATTTCCGCCCCGACGTGAAAGACCGTCTCGGCATCGGCTATGAGGCGATGCGCGCGGTCAATCCGCGTCTGGTCTATGCCAGCATGTCCGGCTTCGGCGAAGACGGCCCCTATCGGATGCGCCCCGGCTTCGATCAGATCGCCCAAGGCATGGGCGGGCTGATGTCCGTCACCGGTGAGAAGGGCCGTGGCCCCATGCGCGCGGGCATTCCGCTCGCCGATCTCTCCACCGGCCATTTCACCGCGCAAGGCATCATGATCGCGCTGCTGGAGCGTGAAGTCTCCGGCGAGGGCCAATGGGTGCAAACCAGCCTGCTCGCCAGCCAGATCGCGATGATGGATTTCCAGGCCGCCCGCTACACGATGGAGGGCCAAGTGCCCGGCCAGGCCGGCAACGATCACCCAACCAACATCCCCACCGGCGTGTTCGCCACCAAGGACGGCCATATCAACATCGCCACCGCCGGCACCCCGATCTATCACCGCCTCTGCCGCGCCATCGGGCTGGAGGACTGCATCGACGATCCGATGTTCGCGACCGGCAAGGCGCGCTCGGAAAACCGCGTGGCGCTGAATGCCCGCATCGAAGCCGTCACGCTCACTGACACCTCGGCGGCTTGGGTCGAGAAGCTCAACGCGCTCGAAGTGCCTGCTGGCCCGATCTACAAGATGAACGAGGTCTTCGCCGATCCGCAGGTCCAGCATCTCGGCATGACGGCCACCGTCCATCACCCAATCCTGGGCGACATCGCCATCGTCAACCAGCCGATCAAGCTCAGCCGCACGCCCGCCAAGGTGGTCAAGGCCACCCCGGAACTGGGCGAGGACACCGAGGCCGTGCTCGCCGAACTCGGCCACGACGCCGCCACCATCGCCGCCTGGCGGGAGAAGGGCGTGATCGCATGACGGCAGAGCTGCTCTACGAGGTGCGGGACGGGATCGGGCATGTCATGCTCAATCGCCCGCAGGCCCGCAACGCACTGACCTTTGCGATGTATGAGCGGCTGTCGGACGTCTGCGATGAGGTCGATTCCGATCCCGAGGTGAAGGTGCTGGTGATCACCGGCGCCGGCGAGAAGGCGTTTGCCGCCGGCACCGACATCAACCAGTTCCGCGCCTTCTCCGGCCCGGAGGACGCGCTGGGCTACGAGGCGCGGATTGACCGGGTTCTGAGCCGCTTGGAAGCTGTCCGGAAACCGACGATTGCCGCCATCGCGGGGGCCTGCACCGGCGGCGGCGCGGCAATTGCGGTGGCATGTGATCTCCGCATCGCCGCCGCCAACGCCGTCTTCGGCGTGCCGATTGCCCGCACGCTCGGCAATTGCCTGTCGATGTCCAACCTCGCCCGGCTCTCGGCGCTGATCGGTGCGGGGCGAACCAAGGAACTGATCTTCACCGCCAAACTGGTCGGCGCGCATGACGCGTTGGCCATCGGGCTGGTGAGCGAAGTGCTGGCCGACGCCGAGGCACTCGCCGCCCGCGCCGAGGCTTTGGCCCAACACATCGCAGGCTTTGCCCCGCTCACCCTGCGCGCCACCAAAACCGCCCTGCATCGCCTGCGCGAAGCCGAGGGCCTGCCACCAGACGAGGATCTGATCCGGCTCTGCTACGAAAGTGCCGATTTCCGCGAAGGTCTCGACGCGTTTCTCTCCAAACGCCCGCCGGTCTGGCGGGGGGTGTGATAGCTCAACCGGTTGGCGGGAATTCCGCTGCTCCCAACCCGTCCTTACACTGCAACAAAATCGTCATTGCGAGGCGCGGAGCGCCGTGGCAATCCAGGAATCACCATCTCCGTTCTACGACATTCTGAGTCGCCACGGCGCTATCTGCCTCGCAATGACACCGAAACGCCAACGAACCACGCCGTTGGCATTTTTCATACACACACCGGAACATTTTAGACACAATTCTCCGCCCATCAAAAATCCGTTTTCGCCGAGAGGCGCGCGGCGCGGATTGCATGGGATGGCGCGGCGCGAACCAGCCCAGCGCAAGAGCGGCGAGGCGCGACACGCGCCTGCATCCGCACGCCGGTTCTGGGAGTCTCACGCAGGCGCTCGGTCTGGCAGATCACGCAGCTTGCGTCAGCCGCATCCCGGCTTCGGGCGCGCAGTGCCGGTTGATGGATGCGTTGTTGCTTCGGGCGCGATGTGTTGATCGGGCTCGGGACGATCTCGCGCGGTTCCGGTCGGAGCGTCCCTGCCCGGACCGCCAGCAGCATCCGGTCCAGAATCTCCATCGTGGCAACCATTTGCCGATAGAACGCGCGTCCGAAATAAAGCTCCATGAGGAACGCCAGCCCCCATCCGCGCAACCACGCCAAGAAGCCGCCAAAGGCGGGGGCGCTGGAAGGCTCAGAGATGCAGGGTTTTTCTAACATTTACGACATATATAATAACACGCGGCTGGTCGCAACCGAAATCGACCAACGCCGGACACCCCGCGCGCCCCGCCGGCAACAAGCCGTAGGATGGGTGAGCGAAGCGTCACCCATCGCTTCCTGGGCGCATAACGATGGGTAGCGCTGCGCTCACCCATCCTACCACCGACGATCATTCAAAATATTTCAAACAATAA
>CAITEF010000267.1 GCA_903891315.1 uncultured Rhodospirillales bacterium
CGCTGATGGAGCATTCCGGCTTCTCGGCGATTCGCCACCGGCTATATTTCCAGACCCTGCTCGCTTTGCCGCTGCTGGCGGGCCCGATGAGTCTGGTGTCGGCCGGATTTTCGATGCGCCAGACAAGGCGCGGCGGGGCAGCACAGATGATCGGCAGCGGGATCGCTGCTGGTTTCTTGCTGTTCGTGGTCTCCAAACTCGCCGCCGAGTTTGGCCAGAACGGCGCGATCCCGCCGGTGCTGGCCGCCTGGGCTCCTGCACTCTCCGGGCTGATGCTGGCCATCGCCCTTCTGCTGCATTTGGAAGACGGCTGAGCATGAAGCATCTCCCCAAGCTCCCGCTCACTGCTCTGGCGCTGGCCGCGATGATGAGCGCGGCCGCCGCCGAGGACCGCAACGCTCCGGTTGCGTTCTCTGCCGATGATGTGCAGTACGACCGCGAACACGGCATCGTCACCGCCACCGGCCACGTCGAGGCATGGCAGAACGACCATACGCTGCGCGCCGATTCGGTGATGTTCGACCGCGCCACCGGTATCTCCACCGCCAACGGCCATGTCGAACTCACCAACCCGGATGGTCAGGTGGTGTTCGCCGATCAGGCGACGTTGTCGCAGGACATGAAAGACGGCGTGATGGTGCGCATGCGCGCCCAACTCGCGCAGAACGGCAAGCTCGCCGCCAACTCCGCCCGCCGCACCGGCGGCGTGATCAACGAGTTGACGCGGGCGATCTATTCCACCTGCAATCTTTGCCAGGACGATCCCGAAGCGCCACCAATGTGGGATGTCCGCGCGGCGAGCGCAGTGCAGGACACCGAGCACAAGCAGATCGAGTATTATGACGCGCTGGTCGATTTCTACGGCGTGCCGTTGCTCTATTTGCCCTATGTCGCGCACCCCGACCCGTCGCAGAAGCGCGCCTCCGGCCTGCTGGTGCCGTATTTCGGCTTCGCCAGCCGCCATCTTGGGTTCTATGTTGGCGCCCCTTATTACATCGTCATCGACCCGCAGAGCGACATCACGCTGACCACTGTGCTGACCGGCAAGGCCGGGCAGGCGCTGATGGGCGATTACCGGCTGCGGCTCAATGAGGGCCAAGTGCGCGTTAAGGCTTCGGTCGCCGATGAGTTCGGCCGTTCGCAGGGGCATTTGTTCGCCAAGGGTGATTTCGCACTCAACGACCAATGGCGCTGGGGCTTCGACATCAATCGGGTGAGCGGTGCGCAATATGCGCGCGATTACAGCGTCGCCTCGGTGGGTGTGGCGGTGCTGCCGAGCACGATCTTCCTCGAAGGCTTCGGTGACGGTTCCTATAGCCGGACCGATGTGCGTCTGTATCAGAATCTGACCAGCTACGCGGCGTCCAGCCTCACCCCATTCGTGCTGCCGCGCACCCAGTTCAGCTATCTTGGCGCACCTGACGGTCTCGGTGGCAGGCTCGCGATTGAGGCAGGGGCGTTCAACCTCTACCGCGCCCAGGGCACCAACACCCAGCGCGCCAATTTGGGGCTGGATTATTCCCGCCCGTTCGAGACGGATTTCGGCCAGCTTTGGACCGTCGGCGTTCATTTGGACTCCGCCGCCTACAGCGCACACGGCCTCGGTCTGGCACCCACCTACAGCACGCTGGGCCAAGCCAGTGCCACCCAGGCGATGCCGACCGCCTACGCCGAGATGCGCTGGCCGTTCCTGCGCACCGACAGCGATGGCGGCGGCAGCCAGTTGCTGGAGCCGATCGTCAAGCTGATGGCCGGTGGTACCGGCAGCAATTATCGCAACACCGGCATCCCCAACGAAGACAGTCTCGACACCGAGTTCACCGACGCCAATCTGTTCTCACTCAACCGCAATTCCGGCATCGACCGCCTCGAAGGCGGCCAGCGTGTGGCGGTGGGGCTGCATGCGGCCTGGATGCTGCCCGGCGGCCAAAAGCTCGACGGCCTCGTCGGCCAATCCTACCGCGCCAAGACCGACCCGTATTTCCTGCCACAAAGCGGCCTTGCCGGAACGGTGTCGGACGTGGTGGCCCGCCAGACCATTCAGCCGACGCCGTGGCTGGATTTGACGACGCGCGAGCGGTTCAACCGCAACACGTGGCAGACCCGCTTTGCCGACGCCACCGCGACCGTGGGTGACGACCGCTTTCAGGTCAGCGCTGGTTATACCTATTCGTCGACCTCGACATTCTACTATTACGACTATCTGCCGGGCAGTGCGGCCGCATTGTCGGCCCTCAAAACGCCGCGCAACGAGGCCTCGCTGGGCATCGGGACCCATATCGACCAATGGCGCTTCACCGGCTCGGTGCAGGAAGATCTGCGCCAGGCGCGGCTGGTTGGGGTCAATGCGCACGCGACATACGAGAATGAATGCCTGATCTTCGACGTGAGCTTCTATCGGCGCTATACGTCGATCCTGAAGGACACGGGCGAAAGCGGCCTGCTGTTCTCCGTCACGCTGAAATCGATCGGCGAGTTCGGCTTCCATGGTGGTTGATCCAGGAAGCCCGCACGCATGACAATCGACCATAGGAGCCGAAGAGAGACGATGCCTGCACCCAATCTGATCCACCGTTCGCGCGCCTTCTTGGCGGGAGCGGCACTGGCGTTGTCTGTCCTGGTTGGCAGTCTCGGCCCTGTCCACGCCCAGAGCGGCATCCAGACCGCTGCCCCCAGCACAACGCGGCTGAACGGCGACAACGTTATTGTCGCCATCGTCAACGGCGACCCGATCACCCGCTCGGATGTGACAAACCGCGCGAGGCTCTTCGCAGTCTCAACCGGCCTGCCCGTCAGCGGCGAAGTGGTCGACCGTTTGCACAGCCAGGTGCTGCGCGAGCTGATCGACGAGCATCTGCGGCTGCAGGAGGCTGAAAAGCGCCACATCGCCGTGCAGGACCGCGAGATCGCCGCGGCCATCGCCGATGTCGAGCACAGCAACAACATGGCACCCGGCGCGCTGGCCAAGCGGCTGACATCGTCTGGGATCGAGCCGCGCACATTGGTCGACCAATTCCGCGCGCAGATCGCCTGGAGCCGCGTGCTCCGCCAGGAAGTTGGCGAGAAAGGCGAACCGACCGACACCGACATCGCCGACCAGGAAGCCGAAATCCGGGCGCAAACCGGGCAGATCGAATTCAACCTCGCTGAAATCTTCACCTCGGTGACCAACCCGAAGCAGGATGCCGAGGCGGCACGCTTCAACGACGCCATCATCCAGCAGCTGCGCAACGGTGCGCCGTTCTCGGTGGTCGCCGCCCAGTTCAGCCAAGCGCAGACGGCACTTCAAGGCGGCGCGCTCGGGTGGGTACAGCCAAACCAGCTCGATCCGGCCGTGCTGCGGGTCGTCGAGCAGATGCCGATCGGCGCTGTGAGCAACCCGGTCAGGGTGGCGGGCGGCTATCTGATTGTCACCCTTCGCGCCAAGCGTGAGATCGGCAAGCAGACCTTCACCGAGATTTCCGCGCGTCAGGCATGGTTCCCGTTCACCCAGCAGCTCAATCCGACCGAGCCGACCGACCAGCAGATCGCCCAGCTCCAGGCCGCCCAGCGGCTCGGGCAGAACGCGTCGAGCTGCTCGCAGATCGAAGCCGCCAACGCCGCGCAGGGCAATGTGCAGCCGAGCGATCCCGGCCCGATCCAGCTGGAAGCGATGCAGAACGCGGCGATGCGCTCGCTCCTCTCGCAATTGCCGGTCGGCCGTGCCTCCGAGCCGCTGCCCGCGCAGAACGGCATCGCGGTGTTCATGGTCTGCTCGCGTGAGGTCAAGAATGTCGGCATGCCGTCACGGGCGGAGCTGATGGACAAGATCATCGGCGAGCGGCTGGAGTTGATCGCGCGTCAGCTGACGCGTGACCTGCAACGCCGGGCGCTGATCGACCTGCGTGGCTGAGCTTGCATCGCTGGCCGAGACGATCCGCGCGCACGGGCTTGATGCGCGCAAATCGCTCGGCCAGCACTTCCTGCTCGACGCCAACCTGATCGGCCGCATCGCCCGTCAGGCGGGCGACCTCACCGGCCGCCAGGTGATCGAGGTGGGACCGGGACCGGGTGGGCTCACCCGTGCCTTGCTGGCCACTGACGCCGCCTGTGTCACCGCCGTCGAAATCGACCGCCGCGCGATTGCGGTGATTGAGGAATTGCGCGCCCATTTCCCGGATCGGCTGCGCGTGGTGGAGGCTGACGCGCTGGCTTTGGATCTGACGACGCTCGCCCCGGCACCGCGCCAGATCATCGCCAATCTGCCCTACAATATCGGCTCGCCCTTGCTGGTCGGCTGGCTGCGGCAGGCCGCCGCGTGGGAGCGGCTGACGCTGATGTTCCAGGAAGAAGTGGCGGATCGGATCTGTACCGCACCGGATACCGAAGGCTACGGACGGCTCGGCGTGTTGGCGCAATGGGTGGCGCGTTGCGAGTTCCGGCTGCGCATCCCGCCGCAAGCCTTCGCGCCACCGCCCAAAGTCTGGTCCGCCGTGGTCACCATCACCCCGCACGCAACCCAGCCTTCGCCGCAGCGTTTCCGCGCGATGGAGCGGCTGACGGCGGCCGCCTTCGGACAGCGGCGCAAGATGCTGCGCGGCTCGCTGAAATCCGTCGGCGGCGAGGCGCTGCTCGCCCGCGCAGGCATCGCCGGGGACCGTCGCGCCGAGACGCTGTCGGTGGAGGAGTTCGACCGGCTGGCGGCATTGCTCGATGACGGGTCGGGAGAGGCGTGATGCGCGTTCTCGGAATCGACGCGACGTTGCAGCGCTGCTCGGTGGCCCTGCTGGTGGACGGGGAAGTGGTGGAGTCGCGCGTCAGCGACGCCGCGCGTGGACAGCATCATTTGTTGCCGCGAATGGCGGCGGATCTTCTTCAGAGCGACTCCACGCTCGACGGGGTTGCGGTCACCATCGGCCCGGGCAGCTTCACCGGATTGCGCGCATCGATCTCGCTGGCCCACGGTCTGGCGGCGGGACGCTGTCCGGTGCTCGGCGTGACCATCGCCGAGGCACTGGCGCAGCAGGCGGGCGATGTCGGCGGGCGCGCGTTGTGGACGGCGATTGACAGCCGCCGAGGCCGCATCTTCCTCGACCGTGATGGCTCATTCGCGGCCATGGAAATCTCCGATGTGTGGCCGACTGCCGCCAAGGTGGCGATCTGTGGCGATGCCGCTGTGGCGTTGGTGGCCCAATTGGCGGCGACCGGAGCGGACGTGATGCTCACCCGCGCGCGCCAACCGCACGCCGCCGATGTGGCACTGGTGGGTGCTGCGATGCTGGAGGGGCGGATGGCACCGCACGAGGCCCAGCCGCTCTATGTCGATCCGCCCGAGGCGAAACTCCCGGCCGGTGGTCTGCGGCCGCCGCCGGTCGGATGACCATCCTCACCCAGATCGCGCCTGCGCATGCGCAAGTGCTGGCAGCGATTCACGCCGTGGCCTTCCCGCCCGACGAGCGCTGGGACGCGGCGGCGATGGCGGAGTTGCTTGCTATGCCAGGCACGTTCGGACTGATCGCGGATGCGGAGGGCTTCATCCTCGCCCGGGTTGCCGCCGACGAGGCGGAGATTCTCACCCTTGCCGTGTTGCCGGCGCGAACGCGACAGGGGCTCGCCAGCCAGTTGCTCGCTGCCACGCTGCGCATCGCCAAAGCGGCCGGGGCGGCGGCGATGCTGTTGGAGGTCGCCGAGCCCAATCTCGCCGCGCGTGGGCTCTATGCGGTCTTCGGCTTCGGCGAGGTCGGTCGGCGGCGGCGCTATTATGCCGACGGGTCAGACGCGCTCGTGCTGCGCCTGGATCTGTCATAGGGCGCTGCGCAACCTAAAATCGCCGCTGTCATCGGTCGGTTATTTCACAAGCTTTGTGTATTGCAGAGCATTGGGCATGTTCCTAATGACGAAGGTGAACTTGGTCGAATGAACCGAGTCGTGACGAATGGAGAGATCGCCGACATGAATGACCCGGTGCAAAATGCCAAACTGCTGGCCTTGACCGTTGATATTGTTGCTGCCCATGCCATGCGGAACAACGTTTCCCAGGATGCTCTGCCGGAGTTGATCCGAAACGTGCACCGCAGCCTTGCAGGCACTGCAAATCCACCGGAGACGGTCGCCGAGAAGCCTACTCCTGCTGTGCCGGTCAAGAAGTCAATCTTCCCGGATTACATCGTCTGCCTCGAGGACGGCAAAAAGCTCAAGATGCTCAAGCGGCATCTCAAGACCGCCTATGACTTGACGCCAGAGCAGTATCGCGAGCGCTGGGGCCTGCCGTCGGATTATCCGATGGTTGCACCGAATTATGCCGAACGTCGCTCGACGCTCGCCAAGCAGATCGGTCTGGGCCGCCAGGGCCGCACCAGCAAATAACAGGGCCTGCGCCTGCCGTCAGCCCGACGGCAGGCGCTCGCTTGACCGCGACGCTGCGCATTGGACAGCGATGCGTGATTTCGGCTACGCCAGTTTGAAAGCGTCGATCCACGCCAAGGGCGAGGTCACGCCGGTCGCGCGTGGAGCGAAAGCCTGATGGAAAGCCGCATCGAGCGCCTGTGCATCGAGAAAGGTCTGAAAATGACCGGACAGCGGCGCACGATTGCTCGCGTGCTCTCCGACGCCGGTGATCATCCCGATGTCGAGGAACTGTACCGCCGCGCCGCAGCTTTGGACGACCACATCTCGATTGCCACCGTCTATCGTACCGTGCGCCTGCTCGAAGAGAAGGGGATTCTGGAGCGGCGCGATTTCGGCGGCGGGCGCGCACGCTATGAGCCGACCGAACATGGCCATCATCATCACCTGATCGACATTGACACCGGGCGGGTGATCGAGTTCGAAGACCCAGAACATGAGCGCCTGCTGCGCGAAATTGCCGAGCGGCTCGGCTTTGATCTGGTTTCGGCCCGATTGGAGCTGTTTGGTCGACGCAGCGAGCCAGCACTCGCCCATCGACAATCCACCCCGCGGGCTACCGCCGCACGCAGCGCCCTTTCGGAAGCCACGACCTTGCGACAGCGTGATGCTGCACGATGAAAGACTCGGTTCCTGACATGCCCGACCACACGCATTCCCCGACGCCCGCTGATTTTGAGGAGCTGCGCGGCGGATCCCTGGGCGTTCGGCTGGCGCAGACTCCCGCTGAAATCGATGCTGCCCAGGCACTGCGTTACCGTGTCTTCTATGAGGAAATGGGTGCCAAGCCCTCTGACAAGGCGTCACACAGCGAGCGCGATGTCGATGATTTCGACGCGGTGTGCGATCACTTGCTGGTCGTTGATCACCAGCTTGGCGAGGGGCCGGAAAGCGTGGTCGGCACCTACCGGCTGATCCGCCGCTCGGCTGCCGACAAGATCGGGCGGTTCTATTCGGCCGACGAATATGACATTTCAAAGATGAT
Source organism: uncultured Rhodospirillales bacterium (assembly GCA_903891315.1). Classification (GTDB taxonomy): domain Bacteria; phylum Pseudomonadota; class Alphaproteobacteria; order Acetobacterales; family Acetobacteraceae; genus CAIQQQ01. The sequence continues at coordinate 7,370 of CAITEF010000267.1, forward strand.
CAACTATCCCGGCAAGGTGCTCGAACTCGGTCGGTCCTGCATCAGCAAGGCGCATCGTGGCATGCCGGCGATGCAGCTGATGTGGCGTGGCATTGCCGCCTATGTCTTCATGCACAAGATCGACGTGATGTTCGGTTGCGCCAGCCTGCCGGGCACTGACCCCGACGCAATCGGCCGCGACCTGACCTATCTCTGGGCCAACCACCTCGCCCCGGAAGAACTTCGCCCGGTGGCATTGCCGGACCGCTACGTCTCGATGCGGCGGATGGACCCCGCCACCATCGACATGCGCCGCGCTCTGGCCTCGCTGCCGCCGCTGGTGAAGGGCTATCTCCGCCTCGGCGGTTTTGTCGGCGACGGTGCGGTGATCGATCATCAATTCAACACAATCGACGTGGCCGTTGTGGTCAAGACCGAGCTGGTCACCGAAAAATACCGCAGCCACTACGCCCGCGAGCAGTCGGAATAACGCGATGAGCACCGGGTTCGACGTGGTGATGACCTCGGCATTTCTGGCCGAGCCCGCGGTGGCGATCCTGGAGGCGGCGGGATGTCGCATCCACTATATGCGCCCCTATCCCTCCGCCGAGGAGGTTGCCGCCCGCACGCGCGAAGTGCAGGCGCACGCGATCCTGACGCGGCAAGGGCCGGTGACGGTGCTTTCGCTCGACGCATCCCCCAATCTGCGCGTCGTCGCCCGGCACGGTGTGGGGGTTGATGACGTCGATGTGGCGGAGGCCAATCGGCGCGGAATTCTGGTGACGCGGGCACTGGGGTCGAATGCGCTGGTGGTGGCCGAGCACACGATGGCGATGCTGCTGGCGCTGGCAAAGGAATTCCGCCCGCTCGGCCACGTGATCGCGCAAGGCGGTTGGCGTGACCCACAGGGAAAGGTGCGCGACCTTGCCGGGTTGCGGCTCGGATTGGTGGGGTACGGCGACATCGCCCGCAAGGTGGCCGCGATGGCGCAGGTGTTTGGCATCAAGGTCTCGGCCCACTCGCCACGGCTGCAGGGTAATGCGCATTGTGTCACGGTGATGGCCTCGCTGGAGGCGCTGCTGGAGAGCAGTGACGCGGTGTCGCTGCATTGCCCTTACACGAAGGCCACGCATCATCTGATCAATGCCGAGGCGATGGCACGGATGCCGAAGGGCTCCTACGTGATCAACACCGCGCGCGGCGGAATCGTCGATGAGGCGGCGTTGTTCGCGGCCTTGGAGAGCGGGCAGATCGGCGGGGCGGCACTTGATGTGTTCGAAGGTGAGCCGCCAGTGCAGGACCATCCTTTGCGCACGCATCCACGGGTGATCTGCACGCCGCATGTCAGCGGTGTCACGCACGGTTCGCTGGTCAATATGGGCGTGATGGCGGCGGAGTGCATCGCCTGGGCGCTGACCGGCAAGACGGTGCCGAACGAGCGGATTGTCAGGGGTTAGGGTTTTTCTCTTCGTCATTGCGAGGAGCCAAAGGCGACGTGGCAATCCTGGAACGAGTTGGCGCCACTCCTGGATTGCCACGCTCCGCTCGCAATGATGGCGAAAAGAACGGAATGGACTGATGACGTTTAACTTTCTCCGCTCCCTCACCGGTCGCCCCGCCTGCTGGGCCGCCTTCGGCCTCGGCGCGCTTTCCGCCCTTGCTTTGCCGCCGCTGCACATCATCCCGGTGCTGTTCATCGCCATTCCCGGCCTGATCGTTCTGCTGGAAAACGCCGCACCGAAATCCGCCTTCCAGCGCGGGTTCTGTTTCGCGTTCGGGCATCATCTGCTCGGGCTCTACTGGATCACCGAGGCGATCCTGTTCGAGGCGGAGCGGTTCTGGTGGCTGGTGCCGCTTGCCGTGCCCGCCCTCGCATTGGTGCTGGCGAATTTCATCGCCGTGCCGTGCTGGCTCGCCGCCCGCGTCAAGCCCGGCCTCGGTCGCGTGTTGGCGCTGTGCGGCCTCTGGACGCTCGCCTTCCTCGCCCAGCAATTCGTCGCCACCGGATTTCCGTGGAACCCGCTCGGCAGCGTCTGGGCGATCCCCGGCCCGGTCGGCGATCTGGCCTTGCAGCCGGTCTCGGTGATCGGCGCACCCGGGTTGAGCCTGCTCACTCTGCTGCTCGCCGCCACTCCGGTGATGGGCAAGCGGGCGATGGCCAGCGGGTTCGCCATGTTCGCGCTGGTGATCGGCTGGAGTGCCGATCGGCTGACACACTCCGCCTCACCCGCGCCGGGCCTGTCCGTCGTGCTGGTACAGGGCAACATCATCCAGGGCCAGAAGGGCAACCGTGCCGCCGCTACGGGAATCTTCGAACGCCATCTGTCGCTGACCGAAACCGGCGTCGAGCAGGCGCAAGGTGGGTCTTCGGGCGGCGGACAACGCACGGTGGTGGTCTGGCCCGAGACCGCAAGCCCCTACCTCGTCGACCGCGATCCGAACGCCCGCGCTGCGGTGGCCGAGGCAGCAGCGGGGCCCGCCTTCATCGGTGCGATCCGCTTTGACGAGCACGACCAGCCACGCAATTCGCTGATCGGCGTCTACGGCCCCGGCCCGGCGCTTGGCCATTACGACAAATTCCATCTGGTCCCGTTCGGCGAATACATCCCCGACTGGCTGCCAATCCCGGTCAAAATCCTGCCCGGCATCGGCCTTGCGGGCGGCGACGGGCCGAGGACACTGCGCCTGCCCGGCGTGCCGCCGGCGGGGGCGCTGATCTGCTATGAGGCAGCCTTCCCCGGCGCCGTGGTTGATGAGGCGGACCGTCCGGAATGGATGGTCAACGTGACCAATGACAGTTGGTTCGGTAATTCCTCCGGGCCGCGCCAGCATCTGGCCGCTGTGCGTATGCGCGCAGTCGAGGAGGGGCTGCCGATCATGCGGGCGGCTAATTCCGGTATCACCGCAGGCTTCGACGCGCATGGCCATGAACTCGGACGGCTCGGGATGGGCGAGACCGGCGTGCTGCTGATCGGTCTGCCGGGCTTCCTGCCACCCACCCCATTCGCCCGATTCGGACTATGGATTCCGCTCGCCTGTGCACTTCTGGTCACCCTTGCAGGGCTCTGGATCGCCCGACGCCAGGCCGCAGCGCATTAACCGGTTGTTGACGATTATTGGTTGTGTCGGTTAACCTCCGTCTCAACCAATGGCATTGATCGCCAATTTTCATCCAACCGGATTGTTATTATGGACGCCTATGATCCTGGCCTGATCACCGCGCATGCCGAGCGCGAGGCGAAGAACAACCCGATTGACGGGCATGTCGGTGCGCGGATGAAGCTGCGCCGCACGTTGATGGGGATGTCGCAGGAGCGGCTCGGCGAGGCGTTGGGGCTGACATTCCAGCAGGTGCAGAAATA
>CAITEF010000268.1 GCA_903891315.1 uncultured Rhodospirillales bacterium
ATGAGTTTCCACAATCGTTGAAACAGCATTTGGGAGCGATCCTGTCCTGTGAATGCTGCCGGGGTCGTCCCGGATGCTGGCTGACGCTTAAAAATAATTCGGATGAATTCGAAAATAAATGGTGCGGCTATTCCGAAAAATTACGACAAAATCTTACAAGGTTTTTGTTTTTTTGAATTTCCCTAAGTCAAAAATTCATGTAGTTTTCATGTGGCGGCACAGTTTTTTTTGCCGCCTACCACGAAATTTATTGCACGATGCCGGACGGCGATGAGCTTGCCCAATCCTGAACTCAAGGATCAGCCAAAAATGACTCTCCGCATTTCCGCCATCTTCCCCGTCGCTGCATTTTTGCTCGCCATCGCGTTGCCCGCCGTCGCGCGCGCCGATGAGATCATCAACTACTTATGGTCCGCCGATGCAGCGCTGACTTTGGTGAACGGTGATGGCGTTCAGACATTGACGGGAGGTTTCTCGTACAACAAAACGGCGAACTCCGTCACCTGGGGCACCACCCAGACCGGCGGGGTTGCGACAAATACTTTTACTGACACAGTCACGCCGAGCGCAGATGGCACATTTATTCAAGCCAGACCTGGCCCATATTACCTGGGTATCGCGTTCTCCGGCAGTCTGTCCTCAGGTCAGAATTTGAGCATCATCCTATCGAGCGGCGCAAATCAGAGCACCTACAGCCAAGGTGATTACGCGATGTCGGTCACCGGCAGCGCCGATATCGTGGTCCCCGAACCGGCATCGCTGACGATCATCGGCGTCGGGTTGCTGGGTTTGGGTTTGGTTCACCGTCGAACGAGGCCGCGCCGCATTCTCAGAATGGCGACCAACCCACGCCGGTGACGCCGCGGTCCCAGACATCACACCCCGCATCGACGATGCGGGGGTTCACCGCAATCGCCCGCCGCACCGACCCGCCGCCCTCAGCCCAATGCGTAAATCCCACCCCGCCCAAATTCCCCCAATCCGTGCCATCATGCCCGCCAAACCCATAAGGCGCGCCCGATGACCACACTCGCCGAACGCTGGCGCCGCCTCCGCTCCCACAATCTCGCCCGCCTCGTCGGTCCCGGCCTGATCACCGGTGTCGCCGATGACGACCCATCCGGCATCGCCACCTATTCGCAAGCCGGCGCGCAATTCGGCCTCGACATTCTCTGGACCATGCCGCTCGCCTTCCCACTGATGGCGGCCATCCAGCAGGTCTGCGCCTGCATCGGCCGTGTCACCGGCAAGGGGCTGGCGGCCAATATCCGCGAGAGCTTCCCGCCGATCGTGCTGAAATCCGTCGTCCTCCTGTTGCTGATCGCCAACACGCTCAACATCGCCGCCGACATCGCGGCCATGGGCGAAGTCTCCGAACTGGTGTCCGGGGCCAATCGCTACGTGATGGGGGTGGTCTTCGCCGTCGTCTCCATGCTGTTGCAGATCTTCATCCCCTATCGCCGCTACGTGAATTTCCTCAAATGGCTCTGCCTCTCGCTGCTCGCCTACGCCGCTGTGCTGTTCACCGTCCACGTCCCCTGGAGCGAGGTCGTGCTGCGCACCTTCATCCCGCACATCCATCTCGACGAGGCGGCGGCCACCGTCGTCGTCGGCGTGTTCGGCACCACGATCAGCCCGTATTTGTTCTTCTGGCAGGCCTCCGAAGAAGTCGAAGACATGCGGCGCGACGGCGGTGAGAAATCCCTGATCGACGACCCCGCATCCGCCCCCGCCGAACTCAACCGCATCACCTGGGACACCTGGAGCGGCATGTTCTATTCCGACATCAGCGCCTGGTTCATCATCCTCGCCACCGCCGTGACCCTGCACGTGGCGGGCGTCACCGACATCCAAACCGCTGCCCAAGCCGCCAACGCCCTGCGCCCGTTGGCAGGCGAGGGGGCCTATTGGCTGTTCGCACTCGGCATTCTCGGTGTGGGCCTGATTGGGGTTCCGGTGCTGGCGGGCTCCGGGGCCTATGCGATGTCCGAGGCGATGGGCTGGAAATGGGGGCTGGAGATGAAGCCGCGCGAGGCCCCCGGCTTCTACGCGGTGATCGCACTCGCCATGCTAGCCGCTCTCGCCATCCAATTCTCGCCGATCAACCCGATGAAGGCGCTGTTCTGGAGTGCGGTGATCAACGGCGTCGTCGCCGTGCCGCTGATGGTGGTGATCCTGATCATCGCACAACGCAAAAGCGTGATGGGGGAATTCACCGAGAACAAGTTGATCCTCGCCTTGGGCTGGATCGCGGTGGCCGTGATGGCGGTGGCGGCGCTGCGGATGG
>CAITEF010000269.1 GCA_903891315.1 uncultured Rhodospirillales bacterium
CGGCTGCTCGACCGGCTGGACGACACCACACGCCAATTCTCGACCGCCCTTGATGTCGGCGGCCGCAGCGTGGTGGCACCTTTGCTGCGGGCGCGCGGAATCGCTGTGGTCAGCTGCGACCTCTCCCCCGCCATGGCCGCCCGCAATGGTGGGCTGGCGGTGGCGGCCGACGAGGAGTTCCTGCCCTTCGCGCCCGGCAGCTTCGATCTGGTGGTCGCCAATCTCTCCCTGCACGGCATCAACGACCTGCCCGGCGCACTGATCCAACTGCGCATGGCGCTGAAGCCGGAAGGCCTGTTTCTCGCCTCTCTGCCTGTGCTCGACACGCTGGGCGGGCTGCGGTCAGCGCTCACCGAAGCCGAGGCGATGCTGTCAGACGGCGCATCCCCGCGCGTCGCCCCATTCCCCGATCTGCGCGATGGAGCGGCTTTGCTGCAACGTGCCGGATTTGCGTTGCCGGTGGCCGATGGGGACGAGATCGAATTGCGCTACGCCACACCGCTCAATCTGCTGCGCGATTTGCAGGCGGCGGGGGAGAGCAACGCCATTGCCGTGCGCAGCCGCCGAATTCCGCACCGCGCATTGTTTCCGCTGGCGCTGGATAGGTTGACGGGTGCCGACGGGACGCTGTCGGCGCAATTGCGGGTGGCGATGCTGACGGGGTGGGCGCCGGGCCGCTGATACGCTGCACAATGCGCGCAGATCGTCGATCAACGGCGGGAGGCCCAGTCTGACAGTCTCCCAAACGATCTCCAGATTGATGTCGAAATATCCGTGCGCGATCCGATTTCGCATTCCTCGCATACTGCGCCAAGCGATCTGCGGATGGCGCAGTACAAATTCTGGGTTTCTATCCATAATCCGAGCCGCAGCCTCACCACTGACAATCAGGCTCATCACCACCGCCTGTTGCGTTCGCCTGTCGCGGCGAAACGTTTCGAGATTGGCTCCTTCGATGAAGCTCTGCGCCTGAAGTGCTGCCGTCAGCATATGCTGGAGATAATCTGCCAGTCTTGGATCGCTCAAACCGGAACCGCTTCACGCTTCAAATCAAGGGCGACTGATGGCTTCATCGTGGCACCAATCTTATCCAAAATCGGAACTCACAGCCACTCCGGACAATCCCCGAGCCCGAACTCACAGTTCCAACCCCCAGAACTGCCCCACCAGATCCCGCCCGAAAGAGTGATGCCGCTCCTCCGCCTCCAGCACAAAGCCACGCGAGACATAGATCCGCCGTGCCGCCAACAGGATATCATTCGTCCACAACACCAGCCGCCGATAGCCGATCTTGCGCGCCCGATCGATGCAGGCATCCACCAATTGCGCCCCGATCCCCAATCCACGCGCTGACGGCTCCACATAGAGCAGCCGCAGCTTGCCAATGTCGGGCTGGTCGCCCTTGACCAGGAACACCGAGCCCACAATCGCGCCCGCATGCTCCGCCACCCAGACCGACTCGCGCGCAGGGTCGAATTCGGCGACGAATTTGCCGACGATCTCGGCAACCAGCCCCTCAAAGCCCCAATCCCAGCCATATTCCTGGTGATAGAGCACCGCCTGACGGTGCAGGATCCAGCCGAGATCGCCGGGCACAGGCGGGCGGAGCAGCGCCACGCGCTCAGCCGCCAGTGACACTCATATGGCGCGGCAGTGCTGGGCCGGTCTCGCGGCGGTCGATGATAAAATCATGCCCCTTCGGCTTGCGGGTGATCGCATCCCGGATCGCCGTCTCCAACTCCTCCTCAGAGGCACCATCACGCAGAATGCCACGGAATTCGGCGGCGTCATTCTGGCCAAGACACATATAGAGCGTGCCGGTGCAGGTCAGCCGAACCCGGTTGCAGCTCTCGCAGAAATTATGGGTCATCGGCGTGATGAAGCCGATCCGCTGACCGGTCTCCGCCACGTCGAAATACCGCGCAGGCCCGCCGGTGGCGTAATCGGTGTCGTTCAGCGTCCAACTCTTGCGCAGACGGGCGCGCACCATCGACAGCGGCAGATACTGATCCGCGCGCTGCCCCTCGATCTCACCCAGCGGCATGGTCTCGATCAGGCAGAGATCGAATTTGTGCTCACCGCACCACGCCAACATCTGGTCGAACTCGTCCTCGTTGACGCCCTTCAGCGCGACCGCGTTGATCTTCACCGCAAGACCCGCGTCCTGCGCGGCGAAGATGCCGTCGAGTGTCTTGTCAAGCTTGCCCCAACGGGTGATGGCGGTGAATTTCGCCGGATCGAGCGTGTCCAGGCTCACATTGACCCGCTTCACCCCGGCGCGCGCGAGATCGCCCGCGTATTTGGTGAGCTGCGAGCCATTGGTGGTCAGCGTCAACTCGCGCAGGCCATGGCCGAGCTTCTGGCCCAGCCCCTCGAACAACGTCATCACACCGCGGCGCACCAACGGCTCGCCGCCGGTAATCCTGATCTTGTCGGTGCCAAGGCGGATGAACGCGCCGCACAAACGCTCCATTTCTTCGAGCGTCAGCAATTCGGGTTTCGGCAGGAAGGTCATGTCCTCGGACATGCAATAGACGCAGCGAAGGTCGCAGCGGTCTGTCACCGACACGCGCAGATAGGTGATGGGGCGGCCAAACGGGTCGATCATGGCGTTTCTGTTCTGTCCTTGCCTCATGTTGCGCGCCTCAGCAGGCGGCGCAACCCCTGCTTCAGTCAATCAGTTCCAGCGAAATCACCCGCGCGTTAACCAGAACTTTACCCGCATGGGTGAAATTCACCGTGATGCGACTGCCGACGACGGACTGGATCTGCCCATTGCCCCATTCCGGCTGCCCCGGATGACGGACAAACTGGCCCGGCTCCAGGCCCGAAAAGAACGCGCGGTCGCTGTCGGCGTGGCGGTGATGCGGATCGTGATGATCTTGCGTCATGCGATACTTCCTGTTCGGCACTTCCGGCGCGGCGTGGCAGCATGAGCGCGCAGGTCGTGATGCCTGAGCGACTCCTGAAGGTAGACATGGTTACAGCATCGGATGCCAACAACCCGCAATCGCCCAGCAATGCCGCCCGCGCCGCAGCATTGGCGGAAATTCTGGTGGCCCGGCTCTGCCACGATCTCGCCGGGTTGGTCGGCAGCCTGGCCGGTGCACTGGAACTCGCGGCCGAAGACCCCGAGGCGCTGGCCGTCGCACAAAGCTCGGCTATCGCTTTGCAGGCGCGGCTGCGTCTGCTGCGCACCGCTTTCGGCCCGTCCGAGACCGCGCTGTCACGCGCCGATCTGCACGCTCTGTTCTCCATGATCGCCCTGCCACGCCGGGTGGCGCTGCATCTCGCCTTTCCAAACGACGAGGTCGCGATGCCCGGAACATTCGCCCAGCTTCTGCTCGTCCTCGGCATGCTCGGCGTCGAAAGTCTTGCCGGTGAGGGCCATTTGGTGCTGGAGGCCGCCGGGCCCGGCGAATTCGTGCTCTCGATCTCCGGCCCGCGTGCCGCCTGGCCATCCGGGCTCATCACCTATCTGACCGACCCGGATTCCGCATTGGCAAGCGCCCCCGTTCAGGGGCCGCGCGGCGTACTGGCCCCCCTGGCTGGGCTGCTTGCTGGTCTGGCTGGCATCTCCGTCCAAGCGTTGCTTGGCGCTCACGACGAAAAGCCGCTGCCTCTGTTGATTTCGGAGCGCTGACCGTCGCGTCTTTACGATATCTTCGCATCCTCGCGCCAAGCTCACTGCATCAAGTTCTCTCCACCCGCCTCCGATGGCGGGTCGATGCAGCCAGGGCATGGAAGAAGCGATGGACGATCTGCTGACCGATTTCCTGACCGAGACCAATGAAAGCCTCGCCGAGGCCGATCTGGCCCTGGTGCGGCTGGAACAGGATCCGGGAGATGCAGCCACGCTGGCACTGATCTTCCGCCTTGTGCACACCATCAAAGGCACTTGCGGCTTCCTCGGCCTGTCGCGGCTGGAGCGGGTGGCGCATGCGGCGGAGAATGTGCTTGGCAAGGTGCGCGACGGCGCTCTGGCCGCGTCACCCGGATTGATCACGGTGATTTTCGCAGCCCTTGACCGGATCAAAGTGATTGTCGCCGGCCTCGAAGCCCGCGCGGTTGAGCCCGCCGGCGATGACAGCGCCTTGATCGCCGAACTCGACGCCATTCATGAAGGCCGCGCGCTCGCAATCCCGGCCGCGCCGGTCACGCCGACACCGCAGAGCATGGCCAGCAAACCGGCTCGGGTATCTTCCCCACGCAAGCGAGCGCGCGCCAAGCCGAAGCCTATCACGCCGGTCGAGCCGGAAAGCCAAGAGCCCGAGCCGAGCCAGCCGTCACCGCCGATGGAAACACCGCCACCACAAGCTGAATCCTCGCAGCCGGAAACCTCACTGTCCGCACAGACGATCCGCGTCGGCGTCGATGTGCTGGAAAATCTGATGACGCTTGTCAGTGAGCTGGTGCTGACCCGCAATCAGTTGCTGCAACTCGCCCGCGGCCAGGACAATCCAGGCTTCACCGGCCCGCTGCAACGCCTGTCACACATCGTCTCCGACCTGCAGGAGGGCGTGATGAAATCGCGCATGCAGCCAATCGGGATCGCCTGGAACAAGCTGCCCCGCATTGTCCGCGATCTGTCGCATGAGCTGGGCAAGAAGATCGATCTGGTGATGGTCGGTGCGGAGACCGAGCTTGACCGTCAGGTGCTGGAGCTGATCAAGGACCCGCTCACCCATATGGTACGCAACAGCGGCGATCATGGGCTGGAGACGCCCGCTGAGCGCCGTGCGGCGGGCAAGGCCGAGACCGGGCGGATCACCCTCAACGCCTTCCATGAGGGTGGCCATATCGTCATCGAGATCTCCGATGACGGGCGCGGCCTGCCGCTCGACAAGATCAAGGCCAAGGCGGTCTCCAAGGTGCTGGCGACCGAGGCGGAATTGACGGCGATGAGCCCTGAGGCGATCCAGCGCTTCATCTTCGCCCCCGGCTTCTCCACCGCCGCCGCCGTCACCGCCGTGTCCGGCCGTGGCGTCGGGATGGATGTGGTCAAAACCAATATCGAGAAGATCGGCGGCACCATCGAGCTGAAAAGCCGCGAGGGGCTCGGCACCGCCTTCACGATCAAAATCCCGCTCACACTCGCCATCGTCGCAGCCCTGATCGTCGAGACCGGCTCGGAACGTTTCGCCATCCCGCAGATCAGCGTCGTGGAACTGGTGCGGGCGCGGCGGGACGGACGGCACGAAACCGGCGAAAGCATGATCGAGCGGATTAACGACACGCCGGTGCTGCGTCTGCGCAACCGCCTGCTGCCCCTGGTCAGCCTGACCGACCTGCTGGGC
>CAITEF010000270.1 GCA_903891315.1 uncultured Rhodospirillales bacterium
AGCGCGGCATCGGCCTCGTGGTGCTGTCCATGGGTGGCGAGCGGCTGGACACGCGCAACCCCACCAGCAAGTTGATGCTGACGATCCTTGCCGGTGTGGCGACTTGGGAACGGGAGATCATGCTGGAGCGGCAGCGCGAGGGGATCGCGAAGGCCCAAGCTGACGGCAAATATCAGGGCCGCAAGCCGACTGCCCGCGCCAAGGCCGCGGACGTGCACCGGCTGGCCAGCGAAGGCATGACGCGGGAAAAGATCGCCGCTGATCTGGGGATCGGCGTTGCCTCGGTCTATCGCATCCTTGCATCGCCGCTGCCTGCATGATCGATGCCCCGGCCCCCTCGCTGGAGGATCGCCTTACAGCCCTTGCGGCGTCCTATGCACTGGACCCCTTGGGCTTTGTAATGGCGGCCTATCCATGGAGCGAGCCGGGCGAGCTGGCCCGCCACGATGGCCCCCGCCAGTGGCAGCGCGAGACCCTGGATGATATCGGCCGCCGGCTTCGCGCTGGCCATGAGCCGGGCGCCGTGATGATGCCGGTGTTGCAGGCCATCGCGTCCGGGCACGGTATCGGGAAGTCCGCCCTCCTCTCCTGGCTGGTGTGCTGGTCCCTCACAACCTGCCCGGATGCCCGCGTGATCATCACCGCGAACACCGAGGCGCAGTTGCGGTCTCGCACATGGCCGGAAATCTGCCGATGGTTCCGCATGTCGCTGTGGGGGCACTGGTTCCGGGTGCTGGGGACGTCGATCGCCGTCACGGATCCGGCTCATGAGCGCACATGGCGCTGTGATGCCGTCACATGGTCCGCCGACAACCTCGTGGCCTTTCAGGGCCTCCACAACGCAGGCCGGCGGCTGGTGCTGTTGTTCGACGAGGCATCCGGCATCGATGACGGGGTGTGGAATGTCAGCGAAGGCGCATTGACCGACGAGGACACGGAAATTCTGTGGATCACGGCGGGCAACCCGACCGAGCCGACCGGGCGCTTCGCCGAATGCCTTGGACGCCAGCGCGACCGATGGCACGCCCGGCAGATCGACGCCCGCACGGTTCCCGGCACGAACAAGGCGCTGTTTGCGGAATGGCTCGAACTCTACGGCGAGGACTCGGACTTCTTCCGGGTTCGCGTCCGCGGAATGCTGCCCCGCACTGGCTCGCAGACCTTCATCACGCCGGAACTGGTGCGCCAAGCCTGCGAGCGGCAGGTATCGGCGGAGGTGTTCGATCCGCTGGTGATCGGGTGCGATGTCGCGCGCTTCGGAAGCGATCAGACGGTCATTTATATCCGCAAGGGCCGCGATGGCCGCACCCATCCACCGATCAAGCTACGCGGCGCCGACACGATGCAGGTGGCCGCGCGCGTGGTGGAGGAATACCAGCGCCTCGCCGCGGATGCGGTGTTTGTCGATGGCGGCGGTGTCGGCGGTGGCGTGGTCGATCGGCTGCGACAGCTCGGCGTTCCCGTGGTCGAGGTGCAGTTTGGTGGCAAATCCGACCGGGTGACGTTCGGCGACACGCGGCCGGCCATGGCGAACAAGCGGGCCGAGATGTGGGCGAACATGCGGGAATGGCTGGAAGGCGGGGCGATCCCCGACGATGCCGAGCTGCGCAGCGAATTGGAGGCGCCGCAATATTCGTTCGTTATCCGCGACGGTCGAGACGCGATCCTTCTCGAACGAAAAGAGGACATGAAACGGCGCGGTGTCGCGTCCCCCGACGTGGCCGACGCCCTCGCCCTCACCTTTGCCTATCCCGTGGCGCCCAACCTCAACGCCGGCGGGCGCGGTGCCGTCCGGCGTAGGGGCGGCATGGATTACGAATACGACCCTTTCGCCGAACACGGCGCGTATCGGTCAGCCTGATGAACATCCCCCCACAACCGAAAGACGAACACATGACCACGACAAGCATGCGGGCTGCCCTGTCCGCCCTGAACGCCGAACACGCGAAGAGCCTCGCGCGCATCGGAGACATCGAATTCGAGATTGGCAGCCTCGCCTTTTTCGCCACGACTGGCGACGCGGCTGCGGCCGAGACCTTGGCCAAGCACCGGGCCGAGGTGGTGGTGCTGAAGGCTCGTATCGCCGACATCGAGGCCGCGTTGCAGACCGCGCGCGACCTGGCCGCCGGAGAACGCGCCGAGGAGAATGCCGCCTATTTCGCCAAGCGACGGGCGGAGGCGCGCGGTCTGATGGCGGCACGGGTTGCGGCTGCCGAGAAGATCGACGCGGCAATCACCGAGATCATCGCGCGAATGAAAGAGATCGAGGAGCTTGGCGAGGAGGCGCGCAAGATCGGCGGCCCGGACGTGACGCGAGGCGAGCCGTTGGCGGATTTCGTCACCGCGGCGTTTCTGCATCACGACGTCATGCGCGAGGGCATGCCGGTGTGGGCGGTCCTGCCGGTGCGGCTGCGCGTTGGATACCGCGACCTGGAGAGCGTGGCCGCGACGGTGCGGCGGTGGCACTCGCACGACCTGGCGGCGCTGGAAGCGGAGACCGTGGCATGAGCGACAGCATGGCGGCGCGGCTGTATCCGGACATGGCGACCACGGCGGCGCCGGCGGCATCCCCTGCCCCCACACCGGAGCCAGCGCCCACACCAGACCCGTCACAGACCGTGGCGCCGGTGTCCGAGGTGGCGCGCATGGCCGCCACGATCCTGCCCGAGCACGACCTGTACGACGGGCATGTGAACCTGATGGAGGCGCCCGCCAGCCCGGCAGACATCTTCATCGAAATCCCCGCGGCGCTCCGGACCGACAGCCCACAACAGGCAGTCGAGTTGCAGGCGACGCGGGCGGCAATGGCCGGCGTGGGTCTGGGCGCGACGGCCGCGCGGGAGATGTGGGAGCACGTCGCGCGGACCGCCTCGCGACCGACCAACACCAACACCACCACGGCGGAGACGGCACGGGCGGCCCTGGAGGCGGTGTGGGGCAGCCAGACAGATGCGCGCCTGGCCGTGGCGAAGGAGGCCTATCGCGACTATGCGGCCCGCGATCCGAATGGGGCGGCTGTGATCGATCGGCTTGGCCTGGGGAATGACCCGAAATTCATCATGAAAATTGCGGCGATGGCGAGCCGCATCAAGGCGCGTGGCTGACATCAACCTTCCAACCTGAGGAGAGACCAATGGCTGAATATCTGCTGCATGAGAAATCCTACATGCCGGGCGGCCCCGGTGGGCTTGCCCGCGTCTTCGAGGCCGGCGAGACCGTGACGGTATCGGATGACGTGGTTCCTGGCCCCTACATGGAACCCAAG
>CAITEF010000271.1 GCA_903891315.1 uncultured Rhodospirillales bacterium
AAATCGGCGCTGGCGAAATTCCGCTCGGGTGAGCCGGTGGTGATGGTGGCGACCATTGCGTTTGGCATGGGGATTGACCGGCCGGATGTGCGGTTCGTGGTGCATCTTGATATGCCGGACAGCCCGGAGGCTTATTACCAGCAGATAGGCCGCGCTGGGCGTGATGGCGAGATTTCGGAGACGCTGTTGCTCTATGGCGGCGAGGATATTGCCCGCGCCCGCCATTTCCTCAGCCAATCGGCGGCCCCCGAGACGCAACGCCGGGTGATGCGGCAGCGGTTGGAGGCGATGATTGGGCTGACCGAGGCGGCGACGTGCCGAACCAAGCTGCTGCTCGCCTGTTTCGGTGAGGAACTGCCCGAGAATTGTGGCCATTGCGACAATTGCCGCAACCCGGTGGGGATATTTGACGGCACGGTTGAGGCGCAAAAGCTGCTCTCGGCGATTTACCGCACCGGCCAGCGCTATGGCGCGTTGCATGTGATCGGTGTGCTTCTCGGCAAGGCGAATGATGCAATGCTGCGCGTCGGCCATGAGAAGCTGTCAGTGTTCGGCATCGGGGCGGAGCGGGCGCAGAACCATTGGCGCAGCGTGTTGCGGCAATTGATCGCGCAGGGGCTGGTTGAGGTGGATATGGGCGAATTCGCCACGCTGCGCCTCAACGCCGACCGCGCCCGACCGGTGCTGCGTGGCGAGGCCTCGGTGCAGTTGCGGGAGGATGGCCGCGCGCATGGCTCGTCTGGCGCGCCGAAGCAGCCGCGCAGTGGGCCGGTGCCGGATCCGACATTGGATGCAGAGGCGCAGCGGCTCTATTCTGCGCTGCGGGCGTGGCGTGGGGCCGAGGCGCGGGCGCAATCGGTGCCGCCTTATGTGATTTTCCACGACACGGTGCTGCGCGAGATCGCCACCACGCGGCCCGCCTCGCTCGATCAGTTGGCGACGATCAAGGGTGTGGGGGCGAGCAAATTGTTGCGCTATGGCGCGGGGGTCTTGGCGGTGGTGAAGGCGGATGCGGCGTCGGCGGCATAAACCGTCATCCTGAGCGAAGCGTCAGGATCCAGGTGTCATAGCGCGGAGCATGTGATTCCTGGATTGCGACGCTTCGCTCGCAATGACGGATTGGGCCCGGCGAAATTTGGACCCTACCACCCACACACACGCGGCCACACCGCGATCACTTCCTCGCTGTCGCCGTTCACCACGAAATAGCGGTCATGGGCGGCGGCCATCAGGCAGACATGGTTGGGCAGGATGCGCAGTTTGCTGCCGATGGGGGGCGCGAAATTCGGCAAGCTTGGGTCGAGCGCCACCACGCCATGTTCCTGATAGGCCTTGACGACGATGCTGCGCCCCAGGCTGGGCTGACCTTTCAGATCGACAATCAGACCGAAGCCCATGTCGTGCGCGGTGTCCGCCGTGCTGCGGTCTTTCGACAGCGCGATGCTGCCCGCGTCGAGCAGGATTTTGCCCTGATCCGGCCGCGTGCCGATCACGCTCGCCAAAGCGGAGACGGCGATGTCGCCATGGCCGTGGGTGCCGATCTCGGCCTGGAACAGATCGCCGAACATATAAACGCCAGGGCGGATCTCGGTGATCCCCTCAAAGCTGCGCCCGGCGAGTGCTGTGGGCGAGGAGCCGATGGAGACGATGGTGATCTCATGCCCCGAGGCGCGCAGACGTTCGGCGGCATGGACGGCGGCGACGCGCTCGGCCTCGGCGATCTCCGCCATCGCCTTGGCGCTGCGGCCCGCATAGGAATGGCCCGCATGGGTCAACACGCCGACCAGATTGGGGCCAAGCTTGGCGGCGATCTCCAGCAGACGCGCGGCCTCGGCCTCCAGCCCGCCGCGATGCTCGCCGCAATCGATCTCGATCAGCACTTTGGGCGGATTGTTGTGCTCGGCGATGCGCGCGGCCATCGCGACATCGTCGGTGATCACCTTGATATCGGCCCCGGCGGCGTTGAGCTTGGCGACCTGATCGAGTTTCTGCGGCGTGATGCCGACGGCATAGATCATGTCCATCGCGCCATGGCCGGAGACATACTCGGCCTCGGCGAGCGTTGAGACGGTGATCCCGCGCGGCCCGCCACCGGGGCCTGCCGCCATGGCGAGTTTGAGCACGTCCATCGATTTGGCGGTCTTCATATGCGGCCGAAGGGCGACGTTCCCGGCCTCGGCGGCATGCGCCATGCGGGCGAGATTACGCTGCAACACCTGACGGTCCAGCACCAGGCAGGGGGTGGGGAGGTCGGACAGGCGCATGGAGAATCCTCGTGGGTGAGACGGCGGCAGATTGATCGCAGAGGGGGGATACGTCTAGGTGGAAGGTTAGGGGCATTTGCGGATGTGTGGGGAACAGGTCACCAACGTCTGCTTTTGGCCGATTGCGGACCGGCAGCTTTCGAGAACGAGATCGGGATCGCTGCCGTGGATCTGTAAATCGTCCGTCGATACCTCGATGTTGGGCGCGGAAATTGGTTTGTCTGCGACACGCACAAGATAAGTTGGTCTACCGCCGACCGAAAACTCCTAGCATATCAAACGCAACAGGACGTCGGCTGCCCAGCGCCAGGCTGTCCTGTAGCTCATGAATATGATCGCGCATCATGGCCACCGCAGCATCGACTTGCCGGAGTTCACAGAGCTTGATGAGTTCATCGTGATGATCGTGCCAACCCGTCAGTCCGGTGCGGTTTTCAAACAAGTTGATCACGAGACTTGTCCGCGCGACCAACAGGCGGACCTGCTCGGCCAGGATTTGGTTGCCTGACAGCTGGGCCATCAGCAGGTGGAATCCACCAGAAAGATGTATCGCTTCGCGCAACCGACCCTGTTGTCGCAGGGTGCGCTCCTCCTCCAGATTGGCGCTCAATAGCGCGATGGCCTGCGGATCACCGCGGCGTGCGACAGCTTCGGTGGTGCCGCTTTCGACAGCGATACGAGCCTCGAAGATATCCTGCACCTCGTCCACATCCGGGGCCGCCACATAAGCGCCGCGATTGGCAAACACCACCACCAGCCTCTCCCACGCCAGCCGCTGGAGTGCGGCCCCCACCGTGCGGCGGCTGACGCCAAAGGCTTCGACGAGGGAATTTTCCGACAGCTTCGTGCCTGGCAGCAGCCGCTGATCGACGATGGCGTCAAACAAATGCGCGTAAGCATCATCGGCACTATCCACCTTGGGGCGGTTGGTTCCGTTCATCGTGCCAACCATTCGAGCCATCGCATCAACCTTCATCGCAAGCTGCCCAGAGTCTACGCACAAAATTGCGCGCAATAGTGTGGGCGTCAATGAAAACGTGAGTGCGCGCAGGTGGCATGAGGGTTGCTTTGCCTTAAGCCAGATCGTTCGGAAGGACCAAACCCATGCCAGCCTTATCCGTCTCGCGCCGAAATGTCCTCACTGGTGCCATCGCAGCACCGTTTGTCCTGCGCGGCTCGCGCGCAGGTGCGGCCACAACCAGCCTGAAATTCTCACTGGCCGCGCCGTTCGATGGCTCCACGGCACCCTTCTTTCTCGGCAAGAAGAACGGCTGGTATGCCGAGGCCGGGTTGGATGTGCAGTTCGACTCCTCCGGCGGCTCGGGAGAGGCCGTGTCTCGTGTTGGCTCTGGCGTCTATGATTTCGGCATCGGCGACATCAACGTGATGGCGGAATTCAACGCGAAGAACTCAGGCTCGGCGATCCGCAACGTCTATATGCTCTATTCGCGCAGCCCGCTTTGCGTCGGCACACTGGCGAAATCCGGCATCACCAAGCCTACCGACCTCAACGGTCGCAAGGTTGGCGCGGCGGCGCCTGATGGTGCTTATCGCTTGTTTCCGGCCTATGCGAAGGCTGCGGGCATTGATGCGGCGTCGATCAACTGGGATATGGTGGGGCTGCAGCTGCGTGAGGCGGTGCTGTCGCGCGGCGATGTGGAGGCCATTCTGGGCTTCGATTCCACGATGTATTTTGGCCTGCAAAAGGCGGGGATCAGCGCGGGGGATATCAAGTTCCTGTACTATTCCGATGCGGGGCTCGATCTCTACGGCAATGGGATTATCGTCTCGGAGAAGCTGCGCTCGACCAACCCAGAACTGGTCAAGCGCTTCGTTGCGGTTACCGCGCGGGCTTGGCAGGCAGCGATTGCCAATCCGGCAGCGGCAGTGGCGGCGTTGCTCGAACAATCGCCGTTGATCAACGCAGCGCTTGAGACTGAGAAGCTAAAATGGCTGGTTGATCATCAGCTTGTGACGGCGGAGTCAAAAGCAGATGGCCTGGGCGGTGTCCGGGCGGAGCGGCTGCAAAAGGCGCTGACCACGCTGGCCACAACCTATGGCCTGGGGGATTCGATCAAACCTTCAGACGTGTTCGATCTGCAATTCCTCCCTTCGGCCGATCTGCGGAAGCTGCCGCTGTGAATTTCGATCTGGTGATCAGCGGTGGCACCATTGCCACCGCCGCAGATGTGGTGAAGGCCGATCTCGGCATCACCAACGGGCGGATTGTGGCGATTGCCGAGAAGCTCTCGGGCGGTGCGCAGCGCATTGATGCGGGCGGGCGGTTGGTATTGCCGGGTGGGATCGACGCGCATTGCCATCTCGATCAACCGCAGGCACCGGGGTTGGCGGCGAATGGGGCGGTGATGGCGGATGGCTTTCGCACCGGCAGCATAAGTGCGGTCTTCGGCGGCACCACCACAATCGTGCCATTCTGCGTGCAGCATCGCGGCCAATCCGTGACCGCGGCGGTGGAGGATTATCACCGCCGCGCCCAGGGCCAAGCCGTGATCGACTATGCGTTTCACCTGATCGTCAGCGACCCCACGCCAGCCGTACTGGGCCAAGAACTGCCGGCCCTGATCCGTCGCGGCCACACCAGCCTCAAAGTCTATATGACGTATGATGCGATGGTGCTGTCCGACCGCCAAATCCTCGATGTGTTCGCCACCGCGCGGCAGGAACGGGCGATTGTGATGATCCATGCGGAGAATCACGAGATTATCGCTTGGCTTGCAGAAAAGCTCGAAGCCCAAGGCCGAACTGCACCAAGCCAACACGCCGTCTCCCGCCCGCTGCCCATCGAGCGCGAAGCCACCCATCGTGCTGTCACACTCGCAGAGGTCGCGGGCGTGCCGCTGGTGGTTGTCCACATTTCTGGCGGTGAACCCCTCGACGAAGTGCGCCGGGCTCGGGCGCGCGGGCTCACCGTCATCGCCGAGACCTGCCCGCAATATCTGCTCCTCACCGAGCATGATCTGGAAGCTCCCGATATGGAGGGGGCGAAGGCGATGTGCAGCCCGCCGCCACGCGACACGGCGGCGCAAGCGGCACTGTGGCGCGGGATTGAGGATGGCACGGTGGACATCATCAATTCCGATCACGCGCCCTATCGTTTCGATCGTGACGGCAAATTGCGCGGCGGCATGAACGCGCCGTTCCGCAAAGTGGCAAATGGCATTCCTGGCCTAGAGACTCGCCTGCCGTTGCTGTTCAGCGAGGGCGTAATCAAGGGCCGCATCGATCTATCGCGCTTCGTGGCACTGACATCCACCAACAACGCAAAATTCTACGGCCTGCATCCGCGCAAAGGCACTATCGCAGTGGGCGCAGACGCAGATATTGCGATCTGGGACCCTGAAAAGCGGGTAACAATCCGCAATGAGAATCTGCACCACAACGTCGATTACACGCCGTTTGAGGGGATGGAAGTGCAAGGCTGGCCGCGGACGATGCTCAGCCGGGGGCGGGTGGTTGTGGATAACGGCGAGTTGCTCGCATCTCCAGGCGATGGCCAGTTTCTGACGCAGAACACCTCGTCCGCCTGGGCAAACGAGCGGGGGATCAAGTCATGGATTTGAACATCGCTGGCCGCCGGGCGTTGGTTCTGGGGGGTAATCGCGGCATGGGCATGGCCGTCGCCAAGGCGCTGGCCGGTGAGGGCGCTGACGTGACTATTGCCGCTCGCGATGAAGCCGCCTTGGTCAGCGCAGCCGCAGAAATTGGTGGCGCGCGGACTATCACGCTCGAGCTTTCCGACACTGCGTCTCTGCCCGCCTTTGCGGCAGCGGTCGGGCCAGTGGATATTCTGTTCAACAACACTGGCGGCCCGCCGTATGGCGGGGCCATTGCACGCAGCACTTCGGATTGGTCGGACAGTTTCCAGTCAATGGCACTGTCGGTGATCCACCTGACCGATCTCTTCCTGCCTGCGATGCGCGCGGCGGGGTGGGGGCGGATCGTCACGTTGGTCAGCACCGGCGCTGTCCAGCCAATACCCGTTCTCGGCATCTCCAACACGCTGCGTGCCGGTCTGATTGCGTGGTCGAAATCGCTGGCCCCTGAGGTTGCGAAAGATGGGGTGACGGTGAATGTGCTGATGCCCGGACGCATCGGCACCGAGCGCGTGCATCTGACCGATACGGCTATTGCCGAGCGTGAGGGTATCGCCGTGGAATTGGTGCAGCAACGCTCCTGGGCGCAAATCCCGATGGGGCGCTATGGCACGCCTGAGGAGGTAGCAGCGACCTGCGCTTTCCTCTGCAGCGGCCTCGCGTCCTACGTCACAGGGGCTGTGATCCGAGTTGATGGAGGTTATGTTCGCCATGTCTGACGCATTCGCCCGCCCGAGCTTCAAGCTGACGCACACCGGCGCGCTGCGCATTCTGCAAGCAGCTGTGGACGCCGCCACCTCGCTCAACGTCCCGCAATGCATCGCCATCGTCGACGAGGGCTGCAACCTGCTCGCCTTCATCCGCATGGACGGTGCCCGTGTGCTCTCGATTGATAGCGCCACAAGAAAGGCGATGACGGCGGCGACGACGCGCCAGCCCACCGACCAGCTTCCTGCCGATAAGGCACCTGCTCTTGCAGCCGCGACCGACGGGCGGATGACAAATTTGCTCGGCGGCCTGCCGCTGGTCGTCCATGGCCATGTTGTTGGCGGTATCGGCGTGGGGTCGGGCACCGGCGAGCAGGATCTCGAGATTGCCAAGGCTGCAGTGGCGATCTTTGAAGCCGAACTCGGGGCATCTGCCGCATGACACAGCCGCCGCGGCGCATTGTTCAGCTTGAAGACGTCAAGGTCCGCTTCGGCAGCGGCCAAGGCGGGTTTCTGGCGCTGGATCGCACGAATTTCACCGTCAACGAGGGCGATTTCGTCGCCATGGTCGGACCCTCCGGCTGCGGGAAATCGACAGTTCTGCGCTTGGTGGCCGGATTGCTACGCGCCAGTGAGGGGCAGGTTTTCGTTGGTGGGCGGGAGCAAGGGGCGGAGAAGCTCCAAATCGGCATGGCGTTCCAGAACCCGACGATGATGCCGTGGCTCACAATTCGGCAGAACATCATGCTCCCACTGAAAATCGTGGAGCCTTATGCGTCCTCATTCCGTGCCCAGAAAGACGGAGCCTTCAAAGAACGGGCGGATGCGTTGCTTGCCAAGGTTGGGCTGTCTGGCTTCGGCGATCATCGCCCCTGGCAATTGTCCGGTGGGATGCTGCAGCGAGCCAATCTGTGCCGCGCGTTGATCCACGAGCCCAAACTGCTGATGCTCGACGAGCCATTCGGCGCGCTCGACCAATTCACCCGCGAGGAATTGTGGTCGATCTTGCAGGATTTGTGGATGGACACGCGGCCCACGGTGTTCCTGGTCACACATGATCTGCGCGAGGCTGGCTATTTAGCCTCCCGCATTCTGGTGATGGGAACCAAGCCCGGTCGCGTGACGGAGGACCGGATAGTGGAGTTCACCCGGCCCCGCACGATTGAGACGACGTTCGAGCCGGATTTCACCATGCTCACCCAAAATCTGCGCGCGTCCATCGTGTCTGCGCGCACCGAACTGGGAGCCACGGCATGACCTTCTCCCCCCGCTTCCGCGAGTATTTCGACCCGACAGCGCTGATCCTGAGCATATTCGTCATTTGGGAATTGGCATGCCTCGTATTTCACGTCAGCCCCATTGTGCTGCCGCGCCCATCGCAGATCATCACCATGCTGATCGTGCAGATGCCCGCCTTGTGGCCGCATATTCTGCAAACTCTCGTCACCACGATGATCGGGTTCACGGCTGGCATAGCACTCGGCGTGTTGCTCGGCGTGATCGTCGGCGTTTCGCGCAAGGCCTATAATACTGCCTACCCCCTGCTGGTCGGTTTTTCCTCCATCCCGAAAGTGGCCGTGGTGCCGATCCTGGTGCTGTGGTTCGGCTCTGGTGCCATCCCGGCGATCCTGACAGCGATGGTGACTTGCGTGTTCCCCATCGTGGTAAATGTGGCGACCGGACTTGCGACGACGGAACCCGAGATGGAAGACGTTTTGAAGGCGCTCGGTGCCAGCCGCCGTCAGGTGCTGTGGAATGTCGGCCTGCCCCGCGCGATGCCGTATTTTTTCGCGTCACTCAAAATCGCGGTGACGCTAGCCTTTGTCGGCACAGTCCTTTCCGAGACGGTCGCGTCTAATCGCGGCATCGGCACCGTGATGATGATGGCGAGCGCGAGCTTCGATATCACGCTCGCCTTCGCTGGACTTTTCGCATTGGCGATCCTGGGCGTGCTGCTCTATGGCGCGTTCGCGGTTCTTGAACAAAGAGTATGCGGCTGGGCGTCGCGGAAAAACGATATGGCCACTGTTTAACCGTACGTTACGCTGGGCAGCTTGGATATACGGTCTCCTTTTCAACGTGTTAAGAATGGATCAGGATAATTGCCATTGCCTCTCGGATTTGAACCAGCGGTCAAGTGTCCGCTCTAGCCATACCGTCCCCGAAAGCGGACCGGCTCGCTGTCGTCTACTGGCTCATCACTAAAAAGGGGCGATAAGCAAAAAACGGTTTGGATGCATAGGGATAGCGTGCGACCCGACGGGCGGCGATTGTACCGTCCGGGTTGTGAATGTCTTGTTCAGCATCGACACGCCCGAAACCGGCCAGTCCACTTCCCACCAAACCAAGCGATTGCCCGATGATCCTACGAGTGATTGCTCCGGAGGGCCGGTGAAGCTCGACTTAACGGCGATGATTGGGTGCGAAGCAGCCAGACCAGCGATGGATTGCTGCGCTTCGCTTGCAACGACGAGGTGATGTTGGCTCAGGCTAAGATCATCACGCTCGACATAGGCTGCTCCGCAACCCTTCACCCCACCCCACCCCCCGGCCTTCTCCCAAACATCCGCTCCAACTCCGCCTTGGTCAGCCGCAAAAACGTGGGCCGGCCATGGCTGCAGGTCGCGGCCCTCGGTGTCGCCTCCATCTGGCGCAGCAGTGCGTCCATCTCGGCCTGATTGAGGCGTCGCCCGGCGCGGATGCTGCCGTGGCAGGCGAGGCGGGCGATGACGGCGTCGAGTCTGGTGTCCAGCACGGTGCTCTCGCCCTGCTCCGCCAATTCGTCGGCCACGTCGCGCAGCAAGGCAGCAGGCGACGGGGTGCCGAGGGCGGCGGGCAGCGCGCGGACCAGAACAGCGCCCGGGCCGAAACCCTCGATCTCCACCCCCAACTGCGCCAATTCGTCCGCGCGTTCGAGCAGCACGGCCACGGCGGAATGCGGTAGCTCGACCACTTCCGGCATCAGCATCGCCTGCGCGCGCACCAGGCCCGCGAGGCGTTGCGTGCGGAGCGATTCCTGGGTCAGCCGCTCATGGGCCGCGTGTTGATCGACCAGGACCAGCGTGCCGTCGGCGGCCACCGCCAGGATATAGGTGTCGAGCACCTGGGCCACGGCGGCACCGAGCGGGTGGTCGGCATTGGGCTCTGGCGAGGCGACCGGGGCGCGGGCGGCGGGGGCGGCGTCCAGATCCAGGCGGGCTTCGGCGAATTGGGACAGGCCGCTGAAGCGTGGGGTGCCGGGGCGCGGGTAAGGGGTCAGCGCCATTGGTGGGCGGGGTGCGAAGCCGCTGGCGGTGGGGGCGATGTCGATGGCCCCTCCGGCGAGGGCGCGTTGGATTGCGGTGATCACCAATCCGCGCACCGCGTCGGGCTGGCGGAAGCGGAGTTCGGCCTTGGCGGGGTGAACGTTGACGTCGACATCCTCGGGCGGGATGGCGAGGAAGAGGGCGACCACGGCGAAGCGCCCCGCCATCACGCCGTCCCTAGTGCCGACGCGGAGTGCGGTTCGCAGCACCGGGTCGACCACCGGGCGGCCATTGACGACGAGGATCTGTCCCGCCCCGGTGGCGCGGGCGACGGAGGGGGGCGCGATGAAGCCGGAGACGCTTAGCTCGCCGCGCACGCCTTCAATCGGAAGCTGGCATTCCGGGCCGAGAAGGGCGGCGACGCGCTCGGCGAGGGATTGGGCGGGGAGGTCGAAGATCGGGCGGCCGTCGGTCTCCAGGGCGAAGGCGACATCGGGGGCGGCGATGGCGAGGCGGCGGATGGCGGTCTCGACGGCGTCGGATTCGGCGCGGGGGGATTTGAGGAATTTGCGGCGGGCGGGGGTGGCAAAGA
Source organism: uncultured Rhodospirillales bacterium (assembly GCA_903891315.1). Lineage (GTDB taxonomy): Bacteria > Pseudomonadota > Alphaproteobacteria > Acetobacterales > Acetobacteraceae > CAIQQQ01. The sequence continues at coordinate 10,423 of CAITEF010000271.1, forward strand.
ACAAGTCGCGCAGCTCGACGCGGGTGCCGAAGCCGCCGGGGGCGGGGCGAACGGGCGAGACCGCGCCGCCTTCGACGGAGAGTGCGAACGCGCTGTCGGCGCCGTGCGGGCGGGAGGTGAGGGTGAGACGGGCGGCGGCGCCAATGCTCGGCAGCGCCTCGCCGCGAAAGCCCAAGGTGGCGATGCGGACAAGGGTTTCGTCGGTCAGTTTCGAGGTGGCGTGGCGTTGGACGGCCAGTTCGAGCTCGTCCGCGTCCATGCCGCAGCCGTCGTCGGTGATCTCGACACGGTCAATGCCGCCGCCAGAGATGGCGATGCGGATGCGGGTCGCCCCGGCGTCGAGCGCGTTCTCCACCAACTCGCGCGCGGCGGCGGCGGGACGTTCGATCACCTCACCGGCGGCGATCCGGTTGATCGTCGCCTCGGACAGCCTGCGGATACGGCCCAATGATGCTCTATGCCTCTCCGCGCAACGCCCGGAATCGGGCGATCAGCGCATTCGTCGAGCCATCATGTGCGCCTGCGGCGGCACCGGGTGCAAGATCCGGCAGCAGCCCGCTCGCCAGCGCCTTGCCGAGTTCAACGCCCCATTGGTCGAAGGAATTCACCCCCCAGAGCCAGCCCTGCACGGCGACTTTGTGCTCGTAGAGCGCGATCAGGCGGCCAAGGCTGAAGGCGTCGAGCTGTTTTTGGATAATGGTGACACTTGGGCGGTTGCCGGAGAAGACGCGGTGTGGTGCGATGTCGGCGATGTCGATCTCGCTGATGCCTTTGGCGCGCATCTCGGACTCGACCTCGTCGCGCGCGCGGCCACGCAGCAGCGCCTCGGCCTGGGCGAAGGCGTGGGCGGCGAGGATGCGATGTGCTTCGGGGCGGTCGTGGTCGGGGGTGGCGGCGAGGATGAAATCGACCGGGATGACCTGGGTGCCCTGGTGGACGAGCTGCATGAAGCTGTGCTGCGCGTTGGTGCCTGGCTCGCCGAACAGGACGGGGCAGGTGGCGTGGTCGACCGGCTTGCCGTCGAGGCCCACGGATTTGCCGTTGCTCTCCATTTCCAATTGCTGGAGGAAGGCGGGGAAGCGGCGCAGGCGGTCATCATAGGCGAGCACGCAATGGGCACGGCAGCCCATCACGTTGACGTTCCAGAGGCCGACCAGGGCGAGGAGCACCGGCAGATTGCGGGCGAAGGGGGCTGCGCGGAAATGCGCGTCCATCGCGGCGGCACCGTCGAGCAGGGCCTGGAACTTGTCCCAGCCCGCGGCAAGCGCGATGGACATGCCGACCGGCGACCAGAGCGAGAACCGTCCGCCGACCCAATCGCGGAAGCCGAACATCCGCTCCGGCCCGATGCCGAAGGCGGCGACGTCGCTGGCGTTGGTGGACAGGGCGGCGAAATGAGCGGCCACCGCCGCTTCGCCCAGGGAGGTCACGATCCAGGCGCGCGCGGCCTGCGCGTTGGTCATGGTCTCTTGCGTGGTGAAGGTCTTGGAAGCGACCAGGATGAGCGTGCGCGCGGGGTCGAGGCCGCGTGTGGCGTGAGCGAAGGTGGTGCCGTCAACATTGGAGACGTAGCGTGTGTCGAGCACTGGGCCGCGTGCGAGGGTGAGCGCTTCGGTGGCCATCAGCGGGCCGAGATCCGAGCCGCCGATGCCGATATTAATCACATGGGTGAAGCGCTCGCCGGTGGCACCGCGCAGCGTGCCGTTGTGGATGGCGTCGACGAAGGGCTGCATGCGGGAGAGTTCGGCGGCGGCGATGTGTGAGGCGTTTTCGCGCCCGCTCGGCAGATCGGCCCAGAAGCCGCCATTGGCACCGTTGCGCAGCGCCATGTGCATCGCCGCACGGCGCTCGGTGCTGTTGACCGCGTCGCCTTCGAAGAGACGGTCACGGAACAGGTTGAGGGCGGCGGCGCGGGCGTGGCCGAGCAAGGCGGCCAGTGCTTCGTCATTGATCGCGGTTTTGGAGAAATCGAGCGTGAGATCGTCGAGGCTGGCCGAGAAGTTTTCGGCGCGATTTGGATCTGCTGCGAACAACGCGCGAATGTCGGCGACGTCGTGGCGTGCTGCAAGTGACGACAATCTCGACCAGGAGGCGGCCAACTGCGCGCGTTCAGGGAG
>CAITEF010000272.1 GCA_903891315.1 uncultured Rhodospirillales bacterium
GCGATGTTGGCGACTGAAATCCCGCAGTGCCTCGACCGCCACATCGATGCCGACCTTGTGGCGGTATTTGAAACAGTCCGCCACCGTCTTCGCGGCCGAGTAGACTCGGACGTCGACCTGTTCCATTTGGTGCGACTCGATGCCCTCGGTGAGCGCTGGTCCCGAGAAACGCGCCACCCGCATCGCCGCCGAGTAACGGAGCAAGACCATGCCCACACCGAACACGCCGCTCTGGGAAGTCTTCATCCGCTCCCGCAACGGACTCTCACACCGCCATGCAGGCTCGCTGCACGCCGCCGATGCGACGCTGGCCCTCCAGGCCGCACGCGATCTCTACACGCGGCGTGGCGAGGGTCTGTCGCTCTGGGTGGTGCCATCCAACGCCATCATCGCCTCCGATCCGGCCGACAAAGAGATGATGTTCGAGCCGACCGCCTCGAAGATTTATCGCCACCCGACCTTCTACGACATCCCGGACGAAGTGGGGCACATGTGATCATCGAAGCCCCCATTGCCCCCGTCGCCAGCTACGCGCTGCGCCGCGCGGATGACGCGCTGATCCTCGGCCATCGGCTGTCGGAATGGACCGGAAAGGCCCCGATTCTGGAAGAGGAAATGGCGCTCGCCAACATGGCGCTTGACCTGATCGGCCAGTCCCGCGTGCTGTATTCCTACGCCGCCGAGATCGAGGGCAAAGGACACACCGAGGACGATTTCGCCTATCTGCGCCGCGAGCGCGATTATCGGAACATCCTGCTGGTCGAGCGGCCGAATGGCGATTTCGCCCACACGATGCTTCGGCAATTCTTCTTTGCCGCCTTCATGTATCCGTATTGGAGGGCGATGATGGCGTCGAAGGACGCCACGCTCGGCGCCATCGCCGCCAAGGCCGAGAAGGAAATCGCCTATCATCTCCGGCACAGCACCGAATGGGTGATGCGGCTCGGTGACGGCACCGCCGAAAGCCATCGCCGCTTGGCCGATGCGCTGGCGGATCTCTGGGCCTATACCGGCGAGTTGTTCGAGGCCGATGCCGATGAGCAGGCGCTGATTGCACAAGGCATTCTGGTCGATCCGGAAACACTGCGCACGTTGTGGACCGCCACCGTCAGCGACACGCTCACCGCCGCCAATCTGGACATGCCGCAGGCTGCTTGGATGCAGACTGGGGGGCGTCATGGCCAACACAGCGAGAATCTCGGCCACCTGCTCTCCGAACTGCAATACATGCAGCGGATGATCCCAGGCGCCGTGTGGTGAGCGAAACCGCGCGCGAGCGTGCTTGGAAGGCGGCGGCCTCGGTCGCCGATCCGGAAATCCCGGTCCTCTCGATTGCCGATCTCGGCGTGCTGCGTGATGTGACGATGGATGAAGACGGGGTCGAGGTGACCATCACCCCTACCTATTCCGGTTGCCCCGCGATGAATATGATCCAGATCGAGATCGAAACCGCGCTCGCCGAAGCCGGATTTAACCACATGCGAGTTAAGACCGTGCTGTCCCCCGCCTGGACCACCGATTGGATGACCGAGGAGGGACGGCGGAAGCTGCGTGCCTACGGAATCGTGCCACCGGTCGGCCCGGCTGGCCGCCGCGCCTTGTTCGGCGAGACAATCATCGCCTGTCCGCTCTGCACCTCCACCAACACCGAATGCATCTCGGAATTCGGCTCGACGAGTTGCAAGGCGCTGTGGCGCTGCAAAGCGTGCCGCGAGCCGTTCGATTATTTCAAATGTCATTAGGGGGCCGCGATGTCTGAAACGCTCACCCGCGCTCGTTTCCATCCGCTCACCATCGCCGAGGTGATACGCGAAGCCGCCGACGCGATCTCGCTGCGCTTTGCCGTGCCACCCGCACTCGCCGAGGAATACCGCTTCGAGCCCGGCCAATATCTCACGCTGCGCGCCACCATCGATGGCGAGGATATGCGCCGCTCCTATTCGATATGTTCGCCGCCCGACATCGGCGAACTCCGCGTAGCCATCAAGCGCATCGATGGCGGTGCGTTCTCCAACTGGGCCAATGACACGCTGCAGGTTGGCGACACACTCGACGTGATGACGCCAACCGGCCGCTTCGGCCTGCTCGGCATTCCGGGCGATGGCCGCTTGCATGTCGGCCTCGCCGCTGGCTCCGGCATCACGCCAGTGATGTCGATCATCCACGGCGTGCTGGCGCGCGAGAAGCACAGCCGCTTCGTGCTGTTCTATGGCAGCCGCAATGTCGAAAGCATCCTGTTCCGCGAACAGCTTGAAGACCTCAAGGACAGCAACCTGGGCAGGCTGACCGTCTTTCACGTGCTCTCGCGTGATGAGCAGGACATCGCAATCCTCAACGGCCATCTCGACGACGACAAGATCCGCCGGACCCTGAGTGCCATGGCCCCGGTGCACGACATCGACCACGCCTTTCTCTGCGGCCCGGAAGCGATGCTGGAATCGCTCACTGCCACGCTGCGAGATCTCGGGCTGAAAGAGCACCAGATCCACTCCGAACGCTTCGTCTCTGCCCATGGCGGGGCACCACGGTCTGCACCGCGTATCGACACAAAAGCGGCTCCCGCGTGCCTAGCCACGGTGATCGTCGAGGGCAAGCGCCGCGAAGTGCCGGTGGCCGAGGGTGAGGCGATTCTGGACGCTGCCTTGCGCGCCGGTGTCGATCTGCCCTTCGCCTGCAAAGGCGGCATGTGCTGCACCTGCCGTGCGAAACTGCTGGAGGGCTCGGCCACGATGACGCTGAACTATTCGCTGGAGAAGTGGGAGACCGATCAGGGCTTCGTGCTGACCTGTCAGGCCAAACCCACCACGTCGCGGGTCGTGGTGGATTTCGATGCGGTGTGACCACGCCTCGCATTGACGAATAAGAGCAGGCACACTGAATCCACAAAAACCGATCTGGGGAGGATCACATGGAAGAAACGGTACTGCTCGACCGCCGTGACGGCTGGGCCAAAGTCACTCTCAACCGGCCCGACCGGCTGAACGCATTCAACGAGGATCTGCACGCATCCCTCGCCCGCATCTTCCGCGAACTCGGCAATGATGAGAACTGCCGCGCCATCATTCTCACCGGCACAGGGCGCGGCTTCTGCTCTGGCCAGGATCTGACCGACCGGAAGGACATGGGCGGCAAGCGCGATCTCGGCGCCACAATTGACCGGCTGTACAACCCGCTGATCCGCCGCCTGCGCACCATGCCCAAGCCGCTGATCTGCGCGGTGAACGGCCCGGCCGTCGGCGCTGGAGCCTCGCTGGCACTGGCCGGAGACATCGTCATTGCCGCCCGCTCAGCAATGTTCATGCAGGCTTTTTCCAAGATCGGGCTGATCCCCGACGCCGGATCGACCTGGGCCCTGCCCCGCCTGATCGGTGACGCCCGCGCGCGGGCCGCGATGATGCTCGCCGAGCCGATTTCGGCTGAGCGCGCCGAAGCCTGGGGCATGATCTGGCGCATGGTGGAAGACGACGCGCTCGTCGCCGAATCCGAAGCGCTCGCCGCCCGCATGGCCGCGATGCCGACGCAATCACTGGCACTGACCAAGCAGGCGTTGAACGCTAGCCTTTCCAACTCGCTCGACAAACAGCTTGATCTCGAACGCGATCTGCAGCGCATGGCGGGCTACACGCCGGATTTCGCCGAGGGCGTGACCGCCTTCCTGGAGAAGCGCGCGCCGAACTTCACCGGAAAGAAGGCATGACGCCTGAAGACACCGCCTCTCTTGCCGCCAAGACAATGTGGGCGGGCGATCACGCGACCCAGCATCTCGGGATGGAGTTGCTGGAAGCCGCGCCCAACCGCGCCGTGATGGCGATGGTGGTGCAGCCTTTCATGCTCAATGGCCACAAAACCGCGCATGGCGGCTACATCTTCACGCTGGCCGACTCTGCCTTCGCCTATGCCTGCAACTCGCACGGCATCACCACGGTTGCCGCCCAATGTCAGGTGACGTTCCTGCGCCCGGCGCGCAAGGGCGACCGCATGGTGGCTGAAGCCCGCGTGATCGCCGAGGGCGGGCGCTCGGGCCTGACCGATGTCACCGTGCGCGTCGGCGAGCACGTGATCGCCGAATTCCGCGGCTATTCGCGCAGCCTCGGCACATCGTTTCTGCCGCACGGCGAATCACCTGGGGAGGGATGAATTGGCCAATCTGAACCTGAGCGGCATCGAGCTTTTCGATGCTGGCGAACGCGCCTCACGCGATGAGATCACCGCTCTGCAAACCGAGCGGATGAAATGGTCGCTGCGCCACACCTATGACAATGTGGCACATTACCGCGCCAAATGCGTGGCCAAGGGCGTCCATCCCGATGATTTCCGCCAACTGTCCGACATCGCGAAATTCCCCTTCACGGTGAAGACGGATCTGCGCGACACCTATCCGTTCGGCATGTTCGCCGTCCCGCGCGAGCAGGTGCTGCGCATCCACGGCTCATCCGGCACCACCGGCAAGCCCATCGTGGTGGGCTACACGCGCGACGATCTCGATATGTGGGCGGATATGATGGCCCGCTCGATCCGCGCTGCCGGTGGACGCCCTGGGATGATGGTGCACAACGCCTATGGCTACGGCTTGTTCACCGGCGGTCTCGGTGCTCATGCAGGGGCTGAGCGGCTCGGCTGCACGGTGGTCCCGGTCTCGGGCGGGATGACCGAGCGGCAGGTGCAACTGATCACCGATTTCAAACCCGACATCATCATGGTCACGCCAAGCTACATGATGGCGCTGCTCGACGGCTTCCATGCAGCAGGGCTGGATGCGCGTCAGTGCAGCCTGCGCTTTGGCATTTTCGGCGCCGAGCCCTGGACCAACGCCATGCGTCGCGAAATCGAGAGCGCCTTCACGCTCGATGCCACAGATATCTATGGCCTCAGTGAAGTGATGGGCCCCGGCGTGGCGCAGGAATGCGTGGAGACCAAAGACGGGCTGCATATCTGGGAGGATCATTTCTACCCGGAGATCATCAACCCTGAGACCGGCGAGGTGCTGCCGGATGGCGAGATGGGCGAGCTTGTCTTCACCTCACTCAGCAAGCAGGCCTTCCCGATCATCCGCTATCGCACCCGCGATCTGACCCGCTTGCTCCCCGGCTCGGCACGCCCCGGCATGCGGCGGATGGAGAAGATCACCGGCAGATCAGACGACATGATCATCCTGCGCGGGGTCAATCTGTTCCCGACCCAGGTCGAGGAATTGCTACTGGCGACGGATTGGAGTGCCGGGCATTTCCAACTCGAACTCACCCGCCCACACCGGATGGACGAGATGACGGTTCACGCCGAAGCCCGCCCGGAAGAATTCGCCAGCCTGAATGTGGAGGAGGCCGCGCATCATCTGGTGCACCGGATCAAAGCGACAATCGGCGTGTCATCGCACGTGGTGATCCACCCGCCGGGCGGGGTGGAGCGGTCATTGGGGAAGGCGAAGCGGGTGGTCGATCGCAGGCCGAAGGAGATCTGATCAAGCTAAAAGCGTCTGGCGACGTTAGCTTGATCGGAACCCCACTTTGGCGTGGCTGCCATCGCAGAACGGTTTGTTGCCGCTGGCACCACAGCGGCACAGCCGTGCGGTTTCGATGCGGGCGACGATACGACCGGTGCCACTGGTGATCTCCAGATTGCCTCGGACCTGCAATGGCCCGTCGATCTGGGGGTCGATCATCAACGGCCCGTCGCGCTGCGCCAGCGCATCGGTCTTGCCGGTGGCGGGCTCACCACTGGCGCTGAAGCCAATCTCGTGGTGCGAGCCGTCGCAGAACGGCTTGTTCTTCGAGGCACCGCAGCGACACAGAGTCGCGCGATACCCGATCTCCTCCCCGTCAATCAACAGCGGTGCACGGAACGCATAGGGTCCGGCCTCACGGATTGCGGCGAGATTGACCGGCGGTGCTGTTTCATCGGCACCGCCATCCTTGCGGTGATAGCGGATCGCGCCGGACGGACAGGCATGGGCGATGGCGACCAAACCTTCCACCCCCATCGTCTCCGGATGCAACCAGGGGCCGACCACATTGGCAAGAAAGACCGTCGGCGCACCCGTGACGCAGAACCGCGCATGGATACAGCGCTTGCCTTCGAACAGCAGCGTCAACCCGTCAGATTCGGCCGCTTCGATCCCATGAGCCGCCTCAAGCTCTGCGCTTGATGCTGCGGAGATTGGCGCGGTCGGCGGCGGCCCAGCATTTTGCGGCACGGATGGCGCAGGTGCCGAAAGTTTGGGGTCGCCCAGACGACGGGCCACATTGGCACTCAGGTGATCGAGCAAGGCCTTGGATCGACTGGCGCGATCATCGCCGGAGGTTGGCAAATTCCCGGCAACTGCCGCCAATTCAGCAAATCGTTCGATCAAGAAGCGTCGCGCAGGCTCGCCGCTCTGCAAGGCGGCTGTATCGCGCAGTGCCAGAAACGAGATGCCCGCGTTGCAGTCGGGGTTGGACGGACCCGCCGGCAGTCGCGCTGCGTGTTCACCCAGCACCGTCATCACCCGCATGAGTGCGATGGCGGATTCCACCACAACTGCCTTTTCGGGCGACGGGCTGGGCAGCGTGTAGGCATACGCCATCGCACGCAGCATCAGCCCATAGGCGGCGTTGGCCAGATCCACGGTTTGAACGGCTTGCTGATCCTCGATCCAGACCCGCCCCTCGGGGCGCGGCGGCCGCCGCAGAACCGGGTTGTAGGCGGCAGGAACGGCTGGGCTGAAATTCGGGTTTTTCGCCAGCAGCGCCTCATATTCCTGGCGGATGTTGAGAAATTTCTGGAAATGCGAGCCCTCGCTGTGCTCCGGCGCGCCCTCACCTTGCTCGACAATGGTCGCGAAGGCCGCAAGCGCGGATTTCAGGCATCGAACCGGCGTTGCCCCCTTCAGGTCGAGTTCATGCGATGACAATTGCAACGCGGGATCACCGCAAAACATCTGCTCCTCGCCAATTCCGGCGGCGAGGGCCTGCAGATCGGCGCTGATCGCGGCGTAGAACTCGCCGACCGTCTCGTAATCGACGCCCATTGGCGTCAAACGCGAGCCGCGCGTCTCGCGCACATAGGCGCGTTCAGGCGCAAATCCGTCACCCTCAGGCTCGCTTGATCCGTGCGGGCGTTCCAGATGGATGAAATGCTGCAGCACCTTCGCGTTGAACGGGGCCAGCTTCACCACCAATCCCGCCGGAAGATAGCCAGGATCGATCGGGAAGTTGCCGCGACCGAAGCGCGGAGCGCCGCCCAGAGCGGCGGTGATGTTCCACACCGCTGTCAGATGGCCCATCTCCTCGATGGCAACATCCAGGATAACCCGACGCCACCGCATGACCGCCTCTGCCTCCTCGGCGCTGAGGCCTTCGGCTTGTCCGCTCGTGAGGCTGAACGCGGCATAGAGGTACGTGCACATCAATGTGTGTTCGAGTTCCGCCGCCTCGTAGAGCGCGTGGAGCACGTGCTCGCGCGCTGGAACGACGGCTGAAACCGCGGAAGATGCGCTCATGTCTTGCTCCGGCCCGAGATGGTGGCGACGCTTTCTCTATCCGAGAAAATAGCGACCGCTTTCAACTTCCATCTAAATTGGATCCCGACGGCCAGTTGCAATGCCGAGACAGATCAGCCCTTCCGTGCTCGGAACAGAACGCCCTGCTGCTCCAACGCCGCGATCTCGCTCTCTGAAAACCCATGCCGCCCGAGCACGCTATCCGTATGCTCGGCAAATTTCGGCGGCCTTGCCCTCGGGCCACCCGGCGTGCGGGACAGCTTGATCGGTGAGCCGAGCGTGCGAACGTCGCCAACATCGACCACCATCCCACGTGCCGCTGTGTGTTCGGCCTCCATCGCCTGATCGACACCCAACACCGGACCGGCAGGCAGGCCGTATTTGAGCATCTTCACCGTGAGCGGCTGGCCGTCATGCTTGGCGAAGATCTCCGCCAACAGCGCGGTCAATTCCGGGCGGTGCTTCAGGCGCAGCCCGTTGTTCAGGAAGCGCGGATCATCGGCAACCTCCGGCTGCCCAAGCAATTCCATCATCTTGCGGAACTGGCCGTCATTGCCGATGGCGATGAAGATATCTCCCGTCGCCGTTGAGAACTTGTCATAGGGGCAGATATTCGGATGCGCGTTGCCCGGCGGCTGCGGGCGCTTGTTGTTGAGGAAGAAATTCGCCGCCTGCGGGTGCAGCAGCGCCATGCCGCAATCATGCAGCGTCATATCAAGATACTGGCCCAGACCCGACGCGGCGCGCTCATGGATCGCCATCATGATCCCCAACGCCGAATACAGCCCCGTCGCCAGATCGACCACCGGGGTGCCGAGCCGCAGCGGCCCGGATTCGGGATAGCCAATGACGCTCATCAGCCCGGTCATCGCCAGCAAAATAGCGTCATAACCCGGCAAACCGCCGAGCGGCC
>CAITEF010000273.1 GCA_903891315.1 uncultured Rhodospirillales bacterium
GATATTGGGTCAGCCCAAAGTCATCCGGCTAACTCTTCTCGCCCTCAACCTTGCGCTTGAGCTCTTCCAACTTCTGCTCGCCGCCCTTGGTCTTCGGGTCAAGCGCGATCAGCTTCTGCCACGCCGCATAGGCGGCCCGGCTGTTGCCCTGCGCCTCGGCGATCTCGGCCAGACTGCGCCACGCCGCGAAATGGCGTGGCTCGCGGCGCAACACCTCGTCGAGGTCGTGATAGGCCCCGCTGACATCGCCCTTGTGGTAACGCGCCATCGCGCGGTGGTGGAATACCTCGATATTGTCGGGGGCAAGAGTGAGGGCGGCATCGATATCGGCCAGTGCCTCATCCGCATCGTCCTCAGCGATTTCTTGCGACGAACGGGCAAGCAGCATCGCCACCACCGGACCCGCTGCCTGATCCCATTGCCGCGCAATTCGCGCCTCCAGCCCGGTGGCAGCCGGCGTGTCCTGCGCCTCGGCCAGAGCATCCAGCAAGGCGGGCACGGATTGCTTGTCCGGTGCCGCGGCAGGGGCGTCCTGCGCGCGGGCGAGCTGGGCGGTTGAGAGGATCAACAGGGCGATGAACCAGCGCATGCCCCAGCCTCGCGCAAGGGCGGGGCAGGGGGCAAGTTTCATCTCAGACAGATGCCGAGGCCGTGCTGCGCGCGGGCAGACCGGCGGGCTCAGGGCCACCGGCCATCCAGTCGAGCAACTCCACCGTGTGTACCACCGGTTTGCGGCCGGAGAGTTGGGTAATACAGCCGATATTGCCTGCGGCGATCAGATCAGGCTGCACCGCTTCCAGATTGGCGAGCTTGCGTTCGCGCAAAGCCCCCGCGAATTCCGGCTGCATGATGTTGTAGGTGCCCGCCGAACCGCAGCAGATATGCGCCTCATTCGGCACCGCGACTTGGAACCCAGCCCGCGCCAGCAGCGCTTTCGGCTCGTTGGTGATCTTCTGGCCATGCTGCAGGCTACACGCCGCGTGATAGGCCACCGTCAGCCCGGATGCCGGACGCGTCGGCACATAGCCCAGGCGGGTGAGATACTCGCTGATGTCGCAGGCAAGCTCGGAAATTTTCGCGGCGTCGGCGGCATCCGGCTCGTTGCGGAACATGAAGCCGTAATCCTTCACCGTGGTGCCGCAGCCCGAGGCGTTGATCACCACCGCATCCAGCCCGTCGCCCGCGATCTCACGCGTCCAGGCGCGGATATTGGCGCGGACCGCTTCCATGGCGGGGTCGTGCAGGCCCATGTGATGCACCAGCGCGCCGCAACAGCCCGCATCCTTGGCCACCACCACTTCGACACCCATCCGCGTGAGCAGTCGGATCGTCGCCTCGTTGATCGACGGCGAGAGCACCTGTTGCGCGCACCCGGCGAGCAAGGCCACGCGGGCGCGGCGTGTGCCGATGGCCGGATGCACCTGCGGCCGCTCGACCGAGGAGGCCTGCGGGACGCTGCGCGGTGCCAGCTCAAACATCGCCCGCATCCGCAGGAAGAACATCCCTTTTCGCGGCAGCAGGCCCGCCAATGGGCGGGCGAGGGCGGTGAGCTTCAGCGCCAGACGCATTCTTGCAGGCACCGGCAATATCAGCCGCAACGCCGTCCGCAACGCGCGCTCATGCCAAGGGCGGGTGTAGGTTTCCTCGATATAGGTCCGCGCGTGGTCGATCAGGTGCATGTAGTTCACACCGGACGGACACGTCGTCATGCAGGACAGGCAGGAGAGGCAGCGATCGACATGCTTGACCACTTCCTTGGTGGCAGGGCGCCCGGATTCCAGCATGTCCTTGATCAGGTAGATGCGACCACGCGGGCTGTCGAGCTCGTCGCCACGCAGCAGGAAGGTGGGGCAGGTCGCGGTGCACATCCCACAATGCACGCAGGTGCGCAGGATAGTGTTGGCGACTGCGATCTCCGGGTCACGCAGCTGCTCGGCGGTGAAACTGGTTTGCATCCGAACTCAGCCCGACGAACGCATGCTGAAGACGAGACCGGTGATCCCCGATGCGAGGGTGATGGAATCTGCGAGATGCCGGACATCGCTGGAGAACATCCAGGAGTAATGCGTCACCACCGAGGTCACGGCGGCGACGAAAAATACCACCGAGACGACCAACGCCCAGATTTTCACCGGACGCGGACCTTGGATGAAAATACCTGAGATGATCCCGAGCAGAACGCCCAGGCCCACCATTGCAACTGCCACAAGCCAACTCACGCGAAACTCCGTCTCTGGCGGTGGATGGTCATAGCCCGGCCCGCATGCGGCCCGGGTTGAGGATCGATTTCGGGTCAAACGCCTGCTTCACCCGTGCGCCGATTGCGGCCAGGGCAGGCGATTCCGGCGGAATGACGTCACAGGCGGCGCGCAGGCTCTGCGGTCCGCGCAGCAATTGCCAAGCCCCGGCCGCGCTGCGTGCGGCGTCTTTGACGGCATCATGGGCTTCCATGGTCGCAGGTCCGGCAATCCACACCAGCCCGCCACCCCAGTCGAGGAAGCAGGCGGCACCAAAGGCTTCTTCCACCGCCGCCATCACACGCGGACCGGCGGATGGTCGCACAGAGACACGCCAGACGGCATCAAGCGGATTGGCGGGCAGCGGCAGCGCGTCGCGCACCGATTGCCAGAGCGTGCGCGACGCGCCGTCATCAAGAATCTCGGCCATACCGAAACC
>CAITEF010000274.1 GCA_903891315.1 uncultured Rhodospirillales bacterium
CCTCTACGAAGGCTCGTCAGCGCAGAAGCTGTGGCGACATTTCGGAGAGGCCGGAATTCTGACTCGACGCTTTGAGTTTGCGCCGGATTGGCTGCGGGTTGGATTGCCCGGCGATGAAGGCGATTGGATGCGCATTTCCCTGATCAGTCGGACGATTTGACATTCAATTACCTGGAGTTCCTCAGTCTCACTTTCCATACTCGACTTATGAGCACATCCTTTCCTCGCGTGACGGAAACGGAAGAAGACGCTGCAGAGGTCGAGCTGGTGGCGAAAGCCGTCGCGGAGGCTCGTGCCGAGACGGCATAGATCCCTCACTCGGAAGTCCGCGCCTGGCTGCTTGAAATAGCATCTGGAAATTTTGAAGCGGTTAAGCCGCAACCTCGTTGATCAATGTGATCGAGGCTAAGTTGCTCTCGAATCATATGTTTCTAGAGCACGACCGTCCGGCCGATCGATTCCGATCGGTCGGACCGTGCTCTAGACCGGATCGTTTTCTATATCGCCAGAGAGAATCCAATGGCAGCCCAACGGGTTGCCCGGTCGCTATGATCGGCGGGTGACAGTCTCAGCATATTGCCGCATCGCGGACGCGTCGGCCGAGTTCGCGGCATACGGGAATTGCTGGCGGTCTGGCCCGATATCATCGTTTATGACGTCGGTGCCGATGATGCCGTGCACATTCTTCGGATTTGGCACAATGATCAGTTAAATGCCGAGAACTCATGGCCATCCACCTCAAGCCGCCATCCGATCCGGCCGCGTCCCAAACAGGAACTCGATCTCGTCGTATTCCAGCGGCGGCACCTCATCGCCATCCTCGAACGCGAGCTTGGCCAAGGCCGCCTTGCGTTCCTGCATGTCGATGATCCGCTCCTCCACCGTGTCGGCCGCGATCATCTTGTAGACGAAGACGCTCTTGGTCTGGCCGATACGATGCGCACGGTCGGAGGCCTGATCCTCCACCGCCGGGTTCCACCATGGATCGTAATGGATCACCGTGTCAGCCGAGGTCAGGTTCAACCCGCGACCACCGGCCTTAAGGCTGATCAGGAACACCGGCACTTCTCCTGCCTCGAACCGGCGCACCGGGGCCGCGCGATCACGGGTGTCGCCGCGCAGCTCGACATAGCGGATGCCCTCGGCATCGAGACGTGGCTTGATCAGATCGAGCATCGAGGTGAACTGGCTGAACAGCAGCACACGGCGGCCCTCAGGCAGCATCTCGCCCAGCATTTCCATCAGATCATCAAGCTTGGCCGACGCCAACACATCTCGTGCAGCGGCAAGCTTCACCAAGCGCGGATCACAACAGACCTGACGCAGCTTCAGCAGCGCGTCGAGCACCACGATCCGGCTGCGGGCGAGGCTGGTGGCCGCGATCTGTTCGCGCACCTTGTCATACAACGTGGCACGAATCGTCTCGTACAGTTCGCGTTGCGTCTGGCTGAGCGTGATGCGGCGCAGGATCGTGTGTTTCGGCGGCAGTTCCGTCGCCACTTCGGACTTCGTGCGGCGCAGGATGAACGGCCGAATGCGGCGAACCAACTGCAAGCGACGTGTGTTGTCCTCGCGCTTTTCGATTGGCGTGCGGAAGCGCTTGGTGAAGCCTTTCCGATCTCCGAGCAGGCCGGGCATCAGGAAGGCGAACTGGCTCCAGAGTTCTTCGAGATTGTTCTCAATCGGCGTGCCGGACAGACACAAGCGGTGGCGCGTGTTAAGCTGGCAGACCGCCTTGGTTGCCTTGGCATCAGGCGATTTGATCGCCTGCGCCTCATCGAGCACCACAATATGCCACGCAAGCTCGCTCATCTCCTCGATGTCGCGGGCGAGCACGGTGTAGGTGGTGATCACCACGTCGAACTGATCGATCTCGCCGCGTCGCTCGTGCCGGTCGATGCCGTGCAGCACAGTGACTTTGAGCGACGGCGCGAATTTGTTGAGTTCGCTCGTCCAGTTGGAGACCAGGCTGGTCGGCACCACGATCAGCGCCGGGCGGTCCAAGCGACCTGCATGCTGCTCGATGGCAATATGCGCGATGGTCTGCGCCGTCTTGCCCAAGCCCATGTCGTCGGCCAGGAAGGCGGCCATGTTGTTGGCGCGCAGATGCTGCAGCCAATCCACGCCATGCTGCTGATACGGTCGCAGCGAGACGGTGAATTCCTTCGGAATCTCCGCGTGTTCGAGCACCGGAGCGTCGCGGAACCGCGAGCAATATTCCTCAATCGAGCGCGCGTTCTGGTAGCGTGCGGTGAGCAACTCCTCCAGATCGACCACCTGCGAGGCCTCGACCGCTGGAAGCTCCAGCGTGTCGTCTTCGGTGGTGGTCGCGGATTCGACCAGATCGGCCATCACCGACAGCAGCGGCGCGATGCGTTCCACCGGCAGGCGGATCACACGGCCATCGTCGAGGCTGGTGATGATGAACCCATCGATCACCTGCGCGGTCTCCATCCCGCCGCGTTCGAGCAGGCGGGTCAGAATTGGCAGCAGCGGGCGGCGGAAGCCGTCGATCTCGATGCCGAAATCCAGCGTGAACATGCCGGGCTGCGAATCCTGCACCCGCATGTCGAACACGCCAATATCATCGGCGATCTTCGGTCCGAACTCCTCGTCGACCTCGACCTTCCAGCCATTCTCAACCAGCGTCGGCACACGCTTGGCAACGAAGCCTTCCCACAATTCGGGCGCATCCCGCCCCAGGAAGGTCAGCACGCGGCGACCGCGTGGGGATTCCGGATGCGGCACGCGCATCTGGACGAAGCCGTCATTCTGCAACTGATCGAGCGCCTCGGTCTCGCCAGTGTCGTCGCGCAGGAAGCTGTCCGTGCCGAGCGCGCCCGAATGGACCATCTTCTGCTCGCTATCGAGCGCCACCACATCTTGCCCGTAATCGAACAGCATGTTGGCGACATCGAGCAATTGCAGGCGGCCGAAATCGTCCGGCACTTGCGTGCGCATCAGATGCAGGCAGGGTTGGAACAAGCGGGTCGGCGTGGTCGGCGCCAACTCGGTCAGCGTCGGCACATTGCGGCGTCCACCACCACGACCGCCACCAGCGGCACGGGTGCGCGATTGTGGCGGCGGGGCGGGTTTGCGGACAGTGAGCTTGCCGAGTTTGCCGGTCTCGGAATCGACGTAATATTCGCCGTTCGCGGTGTTGAAG
>CAITEF010000275.1 GCA_903891315.1 uncultured Rhodospirillales bacterium
ACAACCTTGCCAAGGTTGGGGTCGTGGGTTCGAATCCCATCGCCCGCTCCAGATTTTCTCAAGAAAATCAAGAAGTTGAAAGCGGTCCTTCGGGGTCGTTTTTGCTTAGAGAGCCTGGATCGCAGTGCAATCTGAGCAAACTCCACGCAATCGGCAGAAAGTCGCTGGATACAGTGGCGTGGGAGCGGCGGCGCTCAATTCCCCAGCAACACTGATGGCGAGCCTTCGCAGGGTGCCCATGCACCTCTGGTGGGGCCTTCGTGCTTCGAGTGAGGTCGGCCTAGTGTCCTGAACCAGAAGTTCGCAGGGTTATTTAGGTGCTCTCCGCAGGCGTGTTGTAGGTGCAAAAGCGTTCGATCGACGCCAGTATATCGTCGGCGGACTTGGTCCAGCGGAAGGGCTTTGGCTCGGCGTTGTGCTGGTCGAGGAAGTTCTGGATCGCCGAACGTAGGTCGGCCACGCTTCGGTGAACGCCTCGTTTAATCTGTTTCTCGGTGAGCAGGGCGAAGAAGCGCTCGACCTGGTTGAGCCATGATGAACTGGTGGGTGTGAGGTGGACGTGCCAGTGCGGTCGCCGGATCAGCCAGTCACGCACCAGCGGCGCCTTGTGAGTTGCGTAGTTGTCCATCACAACATGGATCTCGACGTCGCGCGGCACGTTGGCTTCGATCTCGTCGAGAAAACGTCGGAACTCGGCCGCACGTTGGCGGGGAAAGCATTTGCCGATCACCCTTCCGGTGGCGATGTCGAGTGCGGCGAAGAGCGACGTTGTGCCGTAGCGCTTGTAGTCGTGCGTGCGCCGGGCGACCTGGCCCGGGCGCATTGGAAGCATCGGCTGACTCCGGTCCAGCGCCTGGATCTGCGATTTTTCATCAACGCACAGCACGATGGCATGGGCGGGTGGAGAGACATAAAGGCCCACGACGTTGCGCACCTTGGCAACGAAGTTCGGGTCGGTCGACAGCTTAAAAGTCTCCATCCGATGCGGCTGCAAGCCGAATGCGCGCCACACGCGTTGCACCGTCGACACCGAAAGGCCCGACGCACGGGCCATACCGCGCGAACTCCAGTGCGTCGCACCTGGCGGCAGGGTCTCCAGGGTCCGCACGATCGTGGCCTCGATGCGCGCATCGTCGATCGTGCGCGGCGTACCGGATCGCGGCTCGTCTTGTAGCCCGTCAATGCGATGCTCGGCAAAGCGCCGCCGCCATTTGCTGACAGTATCGACATCAACGTCGAGAAATGCCGCGACCTGCTTATTCTGACGACCTTCGGCACAAGCAAGAACAATTCTGGCCCGCAAGGCCAGCGCTTGGGCCGTGTTCCGGCGCACCGACAACGATATCAATTCCGCACGCTCAGCCTCGTGCAAATCAACCCGAACCGCCCGTGCGCCCATTCGATACCTCCCAACCCAGAGGCGGATCATGCAACACAGGCACGAATCGGTACAAGGGCGAACTTCAGATTCGGGACACTAGTGTCCTGACTCTCAATTGCCACCGCAAAACTCACGCAGCGATGGCGTTGTCGAGTGCGGCACGAGCTCGTTTGAT
This sequence comes from uncultured Rhodospirillales bacterium, assembly GCA_903891315.1. Lineage (GTDB taxonomy): Bacteria > Pseudomonadota > Alphaproteobacteria > Acetobacterales > Acetobacteraceae > CAIQQQ01. The sequence continues at coordinate 1,557 of CAITEF010000275.1, forward strand.
CTTGTCGAGGATCTCCGCACCTGCGGCTCGCCAAACATATGGCTTGGGGTCGGCATTGCGCTGCTTTAGGTAGGCCTTGATATCGCGGACGAGGTGATTGACCGAGACGAAGCTGCCGGCGCGGATGACATCGCCTGTCAGATCGGCGAAGAAGCGTTCGACCAGATTGAGCCAAGATGACGAGGTCGGCGTGAAGTGCATCTTGAAACGCGGGTGTTTTTC
>CAITEF010000276.1 GCA_903891315.1 uncultured Rhodospirillales bacterium
AAGCCGTGGTCCTGGTCGAAGGTCTGCACCTGCAGCCCACAGGTCGCCAAAACGTCACCGGGGGTGATGATCTCCGCCACAATCGCCGGGCTGAAGAACAAAGGTGGCTTCCACGGGCGGAACGCGTAGGCGAAGCGGTCGGTCAGCTCGTCCATCGTCGCCTTGTTGCCATAGGCCACCAATGGGCGCGCGATGATCCGGTTGAGTTGACGCACATCGTCGAGGCCCACGATGTGATCGGCATGCGCATGCGTATACAGAATCGCATCCACCTTCCGAACCCGACTGGCCAGCATCTGGGTGCGCATGTCGGGTGAGGTGTCGATCAGCAACACTTCGCCGCTCTCGGTGTTTTCAAACAGCGTCGACGAACGCAGGCGGCGGTTGCGGGCGTCATATGGGTCGCAGGCACCCCAATCGCCGGAGCCATCCGGCCCGCCGATATGGGGCACGCCCGTGGAGCCGCCAGTGCCCATCAAAGTGACCCGCAGACCCATCGATCAGGCGGCCTTGCGATACAGGCGGCGAAAATTCGCCGTGGTGAGATCGGCAATCTCCGTCTCACTCATCCCGTGAATCTCGCCCAGCACGCGCGCGGTGTGCGGCACATAACCGGGTTCGTTGCGCTTGCCGCGATACGGCACCGGGGCCAGATACGGGCTGTCGGTCTCCACCAGCAGCCGATCCTTCGGCACATCACGCGCAATGTCGCGGATTTCCTGCGATTTCGGGAAGGTCAAGATGCCCGAGAGGCTGATATAACCGCCCAATTCCAGCGCGCATTCCGCCAAGGCCCGCGTTGAGCTGAAGCAATGCAGCAGGAAAGGGAAGGACCCCTGCCCGCTCTCTTCCCGCAGAATCGCCGCCACATCGTCATCGGCGTCGCGGGCATGGATGCACAGCGGCAACTGCGTCAGCCGCGCCGCAACGCAATGCGCCCGGAAATTCGCCGCCTGATCGTCGCGCGGGGCCTTGTCATAGAAATAATCAAGGCCAGACTCCCCTATCCCGATCACTTTCGGGAATTCGGTCAGTGCCGCGATCTCCTCCGGCGTCGGAATCCCCTCCTCGCCCGCCTGATGCGGATGCACGCCCACCGTGCACCACACATTCGCATTCGCCGCCGCGATGTCACGCAGGCGGGCGGCGGTGGAGAGCCGTGTGTTGATCGTCACCACCTCCCCAACCCCCGCCGCATGCGCGCGGGCGAGCATGGCGGGGATTTCCTCGTCAGAGAAATGGTCCAGATGGCAATGCGTATCGACGAGCATCAGGCAGCCTCAACAAAGCGCGGGAACACGCCAGCAGGCGGCGGCAGAGCGGTGCCTTCCGCAATCGGCGTGGCCAGCGAGGCGAAGTCACGCGCATCCGCCGGCACGCCCAACTGGTCGAGCATCTTCGCCATGCTTTCCGGCATGAAGGGCTGCAACAACGTCGAGACCACGCGCAACAGATCGAGCAAATTGGCGAGCACCGCCTCCATCCGCACCAGATCCGCCTTCTTCAACGTCCAGGGCGCTTGCTGGTCGATATAGGCGTTGCCCGAGCGGATCACGACCCAGATCGTCTCCAACGCCTCATGGAACGCCTGACGATCAATCGCAGCCCCCACCGAGGCCACCAGCGCGTCACGATGCGCCGCCAGCGTCGCATCTTCCGGCGTCGTCTCACCACGCTTTGGCATCACGCCCCCGGCATTCTTGGCAATGAAGCTCAGCGTGCGCTGCGCCAAATTGCCCAGATCATTCGCAAGCTCCACATTCATCCGACGAATCAGCGAAGCCCGGCTGAAATCGCCATCCGTGCCGAACGTGGTCTCGCGCAGCAGGAAAAACCGCAGCGGATCTACGCCGAATGCATCGGCCAGTTCGCGCGGGTCGATCACGTTGCCGACCGATTTGCTCATTTTCTCGCCCTCGACCGTCCACCAACCATGCGCGAACACGCGCTTTGGCAGCGGCAAATCGGCGGCCAACAGCATCGCGGGCCAGATCACCGCGTGGAACCGCAGAATATCCTTGCCCACCAGATGCAGATCGGCAGGCCAGAACTTGGCGAGCGGGCCGGTCATGTCCGGATAGCCAATCGCCGTGATGTAGTTCGTCAGCGCATCCAGCCAGACATACATCACATGCGCATCATCGCCCGGCACCGGCACGCCCCAGCGGAAGCTGGTGCGGCTGATCGAGAGGTCCTTCAGCCCCTCGGGCGATTTCAGGAAGCCCAACACCTCGTTGCGCCGCTCACGCGGGCCGATGAAATCCGGGTTGGCCTCGATATGCGCAATCAACCGCTCACCAAAGGATGACATCCGGAAGAAATAGCTCGGCTCGGTCACATACTCGACCGGCGCGCCCGTCGGTGCCAGCTTCTGGCCCTGCGCGTTGGTGACCAGTTCAGCCTCGTCGTAGAAACTCTCGTCACGAACGGCGTACCAGCCCTCATAGCCGCCAAGATAGATATGGCCGTTGGCCTCCAACTGCTTCCAGATCGCCTGCGAGGCCGCCTTGTGGCGAGGCTCGGTGGTGCGGATGAACTGGTCGTTGGTGATGTTCATCCGCCGCGCGATGTCGGCGAAAATGGCGCTCACTTCGTCGGTGAATGTCTGCGGATCCTTGCCCGCATCGGCGGCGGCCTTTTCCACCTTCTGCCCGTGCTCATCTGTGCCGGTGAGGAAGAACACGTCATACCCCGCCAGCCGCTTCCACCGCGCCAGCACATCGGCGGCGATCATGGTGTAGGCGTGGCCGATATGCGGGGCGCCGTTGACGTAGAAGATCGGCGTGGTGAGGTAATAAGTCGGTTTCATCGCAATTCCTGCGGCTGTCAGGTGCGTGTTGCCAGCATCGAAATGGTGCTGGCAATCGCCTGGCGCTTGTCGAGATGCAGACCCTCGGTCTCAGCCTGCAATGTGCCCAGGGCCTGCCAGATCTCAACCCAATCGGCAAGGCTGCGCGCGCCGAGCAGCCTTGCCTGATCCGGATCAGCCCGCCCCCGCGCCCCATCCCGCGCCGCCGCCGAGATCGCCGAGCGCAGCAAATCCATGAAACTGCCAAAAGCATCCTCGCTGCGCCCCAGCCCGTCTGCGACCTCGTCAGCCATCAGCATCTTCGGCCGCGGCAACGCATCCAGCACGCGCGAGACCAGATCGGCGGCCGGAATTCCGTCGCCATCCGCCAGCAGCAGCGCCCGGCCAATCGAGCCCTCCGCCAGCCCCACCAGCCGCTCACGTTTCTCCGACGGCATCTCGGGCTCATAGCGCGCCATCAGGCCAGAGATCGTCGGATCATCGAGCTTGCCGAGCCGCAACCTGCGACACCGCGACCGGATCGTCGGCAGCAGTCGACCCGCCGCCGAACAGACCAGGATCAGCACCGCACGCGGCGGCGGCTCCTCCAGCACTTTCAGCAGAGCGTTGGCCGCGTTGCGGTTGATATCCTCCGCCCCATCCACCACCACCACCCGCCAACCGCCCTCGGCGGGGGTAAGCCGCAGAAATGAAGAGACCTCACGCACCGTCTCGATGATGATCTCGCCGCGCAGCTTCTTCGTCTTCTCGTTCCACTCCCGCTCGACGGTGAGCAGATCGGCATGGGTGTTGGCGGCGACACGGCGAAATGTCGGATGCGACGGGTCCAACCCTAGCCCACCCTCACCCCCCTTGCCACCCGCCAGCAAATGCCGGGCGAACCGATACGCCAACGTCGCCTTGCCCACGCCCTGTTGGCCGGTGATCAGCCAGGCATGGTGCATCCGGCCCGAGGTGATCGCGCGGGCGAGCGTGGATTCGGCCGCATCCTGGCCGGTGAAATACGGATTTTCGCGCGGCGCAGGCGCGGTCATGTCAGCTCGACGAACTTGTCGAGACAGGCGGTGAACATCAGCGCCGAGACCAGGCTCAGATGCTGATTGGCATCAACCACCACGCAGCGCTCCGGATTGTCGATCGCCACCTGGAGAAAGCCGTCGCGGACCTTCGTGAAGAACGGTGCGCCCAGCCGCTCATACCGATCCGCCGCCGCCCCACGCGCGGCCAGCCTCGCCTGCGTGGTCTCGACGGCCACGTCGAGGATGATCGTCAAATCCGGCATCATGCCGATCATCTTCGACAGCGTCTCGATCTGCACCGGATTCCCGCCCAACGCATAGCCCTGATAGACCAGCGTGCTGTCGAAATACCGATCACACAGCACCCAAGCCCCGCGCGCCAAGGCCGGGCGGATCGTCTTGGCCACATGCTCGGCACGGGCCGCGAAATGCAGCAGCGTCTCCGCCTGCGGGGCCCAAGCAATCTCGCCGGATAGCAGCATCGAGCGCAAAATATCCGCCCCCGGCGCGCCGCCCGGCTCGCGCGTCGTGACGACATCAATGCCGTGCTGGCGCAGCACATCGGCCAGAATCTGCACCTGGGTGGATTTCCCCGCCCCCTCGCCGCCCTCCAGCGTGATGAACCGCCCGCGCGGTGGTGAGTGGGCCATCAACTGCCCGTCATCGACCGCGTCAGCACCGCCATCGCCCGCCCGGCGAGGCCCAGACGCTCAATATCCGCACCTGCGAGCAACGGCATGCCGATCTCCGGCACGCCCTCGCCGCGCACGCTCAAAGTCCCAAGACGCGTGCCGCGCACAATCGGTGCCGGGATCGGGCTGTCATAATCAATCGAGATCGTCGCCTTGTCGCGCCAATTGCGTGGCATCGTCAGCACCAGATCCCGCCCGCCGATCAGCGGCACCGATGGCTGCGTGCCAAGCCAGACCGGAGCCTTCTCGATCACGTCACCAGCGGCAAACAGCTGCACATTCTCAAACGAGGCGAACGCCCAGTCCAGCAACCGCTCGCCTTCCTCACCGCGTGCCCGCATCGACGGCAATCCGTTGACCACCACGATCACCCGCCGATTGCCCCGCTGCGCCGAGGCCGCGAGACCGTATCCACCATCATCGGTGTGGCCGGTCTTCAGGCCGTCGGCCACGCCCTTCTGCACCAGGATGTTGCGGTTGCCCTGCTCGATCCCATTGTATTTGAAGAATTTTTCCGAATCGTAGTGGTAGTATTCCGGAAAATCCGCAATCAGCCGCCGCGCCACCATCGCGATATCGCGCACCGTCATCTTGTGCTCAGGGTCAGGCCAGCCGGTGCAGTTGCGCAACGTGGTCCCGGTGAGGCCAAATTCCTTTGCCTTTGCGTTCATCAACTCAACAAATTGTTGCTCAGAGCCCGCAATCCCCTCAGCCAACACGATGCAGGCATCGTTGCCGGACTGCACGATCATGCCGCGGATCAGATCCTCCACCCTCACCGAAGAATTGATCGCCACGAACATCTTCGAGCCCTGCATCCGCCAGGCCTTCTCGCTCACCGGCAATTCCTGGCTGAGCGTGATCTGGCCCTTTTTCAGCCGCTCATAGACAATATAGGCCGTCATCATCTTGGTCAGCGACGACGGCACCTGCGGCACATCGGCATCCTTGTCGAGCAGCGTCGCCCCTGAGGTGAAATCGATGGCCACCGCATATTTTGCCTCGGTGTCGAGCGGGCCGAGCGGGGTCTTGGCGGGGGTGCCGGTATAGACCGGCTCGGCCTTCTTCGAGGCGCTCGGCTTGGCAGTCCCCGATACGGCGGGCTTGGGCGCAGGACGCTTGGGCTTCGGCGCGGTCTGCGCCAATGCCGCCACCGGCAGCCCTACGCCCGCCAACAG